>NZ_JJNY01000043.1:0-44362 GCF_000690035.1 Pseudoalteromonas sp. S3431 | reverse complement strand
ATATAAGCAGATTGGTATTAGCCGCATTTTAGCTATGTTTTAAATGATTATAGTGTTTTTTTTACTTCTATCCCTAGGCGTTTAGCCAAGCGTACTAAGTTAGCTCTATCTAATTCAAGTACTCTTGCTGCTGCTGACCAGTTGTAGTTATGCTTCTTTAATTGCTCAGTAATTACGTTGTATTGCAACGATTCTACAGCTTGCTTTAAAGGTTGGTTGATTAAGGTGTTGGTTGTACTTTGGCTTGCTACTAGAGAGTTTTGCGGCGCACTTGGGGTTAAATCACAGTGCTCGCTTGTAATGGTTATTATTGGATTTTGCCATTGGCTTTGTTTTGCTTTTAGGGCGCTGCGGCTAATGACATGTTCAAGCTCGCGCACGTTACCTGGCCAGCTGTACTGATTAAGTAATGCTTGCGCTTCGGGGCTTAGTTTTAATTGTTTTATCCCTAATTTACGGGCTGTTTGCTCAATAAAATAACCAGCTAAGAGTGTTATGTCGTGCTCGCGTTTACTAAGTGGTGGCACAGTAATAGGGTAGACACTGAGGCGATGGTATAAATCGGCTCTAAAGCGACCTTGAGCTACTTCTTCTTTTAAATTTCTGTTAGTGGCAGCAACAACGCGTACATCTACGTATTTTGGCGTGTCTTCTCCTACCGTTTGTATTTCGCCACTTTGTAGCACTCGTAATAGTTTACTTTGCATGGCAAGGGGTAGTTCGCCTATTTCATCTAAAAATAACGTGCCGCCATCAGCTAATTGAAATTTACCTTGGCGCGCATTTTGTGCGCCTGTAAAAGCCCCTTTTGCATGACCAAAAAATTCACTTTCGGCAAGGTTTTCGGGAAGTGATGCACAATTTAAGTGTATAAGCGGTTGATCTTTTCGAGCTGAATTTAAGTGAATGTTACGCGCAACAAGTTCTTTCCCTACCCCTGTTTCACCTAATATCAGCACGCTAAAGTTAGATGCTGCAACGAGTTTAATGTCGTTTTTAAGTGTTTGCATTAGCGGGCTTTGACCAATAATTTCACCGCCGTCCCGTGTTAATGCTTCACGATTTAGTTCTTGTACTAATGCACTTGAGTGCTGTGCATGCTGTTTGTAGTGGGCAAGTTCTAAGGCCGTTTTAAAGTGCGCACTACACAGCGTTTGTAAGGTATTGAGTGTATCGGCGCTTATGCTGTTAAATGCATTGGCGTTAAGGCTATCAAACGTAAGTACGCCAAGTAGCGCGTTTTTATCATAAAGAGGTAGACCTAAACATGCATGTACCGGTATGTCGCCGGTTTTAGCTAATAGCAATCCATCGTATGGATCGGGTAGTGGGCAGTCGTGCGCAAATTGAAGCGCAAGTGTGCTTTTGCAAATAGCTTCTAGGCGAGGGTGTTCTACTATTTTAAATCGTCTGCCTAAACTGTCGGGCATTAATCCTTTAATTGCCAGGGGTTTTAATTGTTCGCCCTGAAGCACTAATAACGCACTTGCATCACTAGGAATAACCCGCTCAACCGTTGCTAGTAATTGATCAAAGCTATGCTCGTGTAGTGTACTTTGAGCAAGCTCTAGAGCAACTTGTGTAAGGTTGAATTGCTGGTTCACGTCAAAATGACCTGTTTGTGTTCTTATGAGTTAATTTATAGTAGGTCATAAAGACTCATACTGTAAAGTGATTTAATTTAACTTATTGAATTTAATTAATTAAATTTGTTGGCACAGTATGTGTAATAGCTAAGTAACGTAGTTAGTTACAGAGATCGCTATGAACACACTAATGCTGAATAATTTAAATAATCAAACACAGTTTAGTTCACTATACGAAACAGTATTATTTGCTGCCAATACTGCATTGGCTGTGAGTTTAGTGTGTATTACGGCAAGTATTTTAATTAGCTACCCGTTTGCTGAGTACTTTTCCATGGCGGTGCAAGTATCAGCTCATATTGGGACTATTGTTATTGCTGCTATTTTAAAAGTAAGTTACGTACTGCGCTGTGTTGCACAACATGGTTTAGGGCAGGAGGTACGATAATGCGCCCTATAAACTTAACTGAGCCAATGCCAGCACGCGTTGCTATTCATCAAGTATCTCAATGGCCATTATGGATGCTCGCTTTTAGACCTTTCTTTTTAGGCGGTGGCTTATTGGCATTTTTGTCGGTGGGGTATTGGCTACTTATTTTAACAGGCCATGCAAGTTGGCACTTATCTATACCCGCTACATTATGGCACGCGCACGAAATGCTGTTTGGCTTTGCGGGAGTTGTAGCTGTTGGCTTTTTACTTACCGCTGCACAAACATGGACAGGTGTACCGAGCATAAGTGGCAAAGCTCTTATGTGGCTTGCGTTTATATGGCTTGCAGCACGCTTAGCATTTTTTGTAGTACTGCCTGATATTGCTCATTTTAATTTATATGCTGCACTTACATTACAAGTTATTTGGTGGTTAGGCGCCATAGCCGCGTTGGCTAATATGTTATTAAAAGCCAATAGCAAAAGTAACTATCCATTTTTAGCTATTTTAGCTGTGCTTTGTGGGCTCAATGTATTGTATTTAATACTCATTTTACAGAAAAACATGCAACTTGCACTTGGTGTGGTTGATACCGCAGTACTGGTTATTACTTTACTAGTTGGCATTGTTGCGGGTCGCGTTTTACCATTTTTTACCGCTAAAGGTCTGGGTTTAACCGAGCAAGTTCGCACTCCTAAAATAGATAAAGCGGTGATGTATTTATCTATTGTGGCTATCACTTTATTTTTTATCGACAAGTTGTTTTTGAACACGATTAATCCTGCGTTGGTTGTTGCAACGGTTGCTGTGCTTCATCTGGTCAGGGCTGGTTGTTGGTGGGATAGCAAGGTATTGAGAGTACCTTTGTTATGGTCTTTGCATTTTTCGTACCTTGCTCTAGGTGTTGGTTTGATGCTGGTGGCAATAAGCTTTTATAGCAGTGCAATACAATTTAAAGATGCGCTGCACTTAATCACTATTGGCACAATAGGTATGATGATTTTAGCAATGATGACGCGTGTATCGCATGGTCATACAGGGCGTACACTCGCTATTCCTCATTACATGACTGTTGCTTTTGCGTTTTTGCTCGTGGCCGCCATTACTCGTTCATTACTCCCTTTTATTATTGGGCCTCACCTTGCTTGGCAAATAAGTGCTTTGCTTTGGTTAGTGGCTTTTTCATTATTTTTAATTCACTGCACACCTATATTAACGCGGCGTCGTGTTGATGGGCGCCGTGGTTAGTTTACCCATAGGAAAACACATATGTTATCTGATAAAACCATTGAGATCGTAAAAAGTACTGTTCCGTTATTAGCGCAGGCGGGTACGGTTGTTACTGATCATTTTTATAAGCGTTTATTTAGCCATAATCCTGAGCTTAAAAATATTTTTAATATGGCGAATCAAGATACAGGTCGTCAGCAATTTGCACTTTTTAATGCATTGGCTGCGTATGCACAAAATATTGATAATTTAGCCATATTAAAAGAAGCGCTAACACGTATTAATCATAAACATACCAGCTTGAATATTTTACCTGAGCATTACCCTATTGTAGGTGCACACTTAATTGGTACGCTTAAAGAGCTTCTTCCTGAGCAATTTACTCCCGATGTTGAATACGCTTGGCGCGAAGCTTACGGCGTACTTGCTGATATTTGTATAACCGAAGAAGCTGCTTTGTATGAGCACAGTAAAAATAAACACGGTGGTTGGGCGGGAACTCGCCAATTTAAAATAACCAACAAACAGGCCGAATCAGAACTAGTAACAAGCTTTACACTTACGCCAGTTGATGGCGAAGCTGTTATTAAACATAAACCAGGGCAGTATTTAGGTATTAAAGTTAAGCCAGAGGGCGCTGAATATGAAGAAATTCGCCAGTATTCTATTTCGCAAAAAAGTAACGCTAAAAACTACCGTATTAGTGTTAAAAAAGAGCTACAGCCAAAGCCTGGCATGGTGTCTAATTATTTACACTCATTAGAGCAAGGCACTATTGTTGAGTTATACCCGCCGGCAGGAGACTTCTTTTTACGCAATAACACAAACCCAGCGGTACTCATTTCAGCAGGTGTTGGGCAAACGCCAATGCTGGCTATGCTTGAAACGTTATTAAGTGATAATTCTAATCAAGAGATTATGTATTTACATGCCTGCGAAAATACTCAGCAGCACTCGTTTTCAAAATATTTAAATGATTTAACAGCGCAGAATAACCACTTGCAAACAATAACGTGGTTTAATCAAGCGACAGAGGGCGCTGATTTTACAGGGTTGATGAGCTTAAACGCAGTACAAGCACAGCTACCATTGAGTAATGGCGACTTTTACTTGTGTGGCCCTGCGGGGTTCATGGCATTTATAAAAAACCAATTACTTGGGCTCGGTGTTAAAAGTGAGCATATTCATTACGAAATATTTGGCCCGCATCAAGACTTATAATACCGTTTAAAAGTGGGCATATTTTAGATAAGTATTTAGCCTACTAACTTAATCGCGCACTATAAGGTTTACTCAATAGTGCGCAACCAATTAAATTATAGCTTTTTAGTATCACTTTGCGCTGCAAACGTTTGTTTTTGCCATGCATTAAAGAGCTTTTGTTGCTTATCTGATATCTTTAAACCGTAGGTTCTTTGCATATAAGCATAGGTGTCGGCTATACGTTTTCGCGCATAAACAGGCGGTTCAACTACACGTTGTTTAAAGTTTACTTTTACTTCGCAGCGACCATACTGTGTGGCGTTTTCGCTAAGCATGCCAAATCGATAATTGGAGCGATCGGCATTAATTTCGCCAATAGCTGGCGCTAAGTTGTTTATATCGGCTTCCATTTTTCTAAATTTAGCACTTACTTTTCTACAATTTTTTCGCCCGCCATCTTGCCAACATTGTAGTTGATGACCAAATTCCCACGCCGGAACAATGTGTTCCCACTCAATGCGTAGTGCTCGCACGTTTATCTTACCTGAGCGTGTAAGCGTATTTCTCGGAACGTAACCACAGTTTGCGGGATCTGGAACGAGTTTTTTACCTTCTTTTTTAATGTCGCAGCCGCAGTAGATGCTTTTAGCGTTGTCAGGTAGGGTTTTAATAAGGTGTTTTTTTGCAGTAGAAAAACGGGTGAACTGCTCCGCCGATACCGAAACACACAAAAAACAAGCCAATAAGGCCAGAATAAATCGAGTCATATCCATCACATATGTGAACTACAGGAATGGCTAGTTTAAGCTGTTGATTAAAAAAGATAAAGGAGACTTAGAATTTAGCTTGAAATGGTTACTGGTACTTGCTCTTTTTATTTTTGTAAAAAAGCTGATAGTACGGGGAAACTATCAGCTTTGTATAAGCTATTTAACCTGAGCTTTGGTTAAGATATTTACTTACATACTATAGCGAATACCTAAAAAGAATTGCCTACCAGTATGGTTATACTCTCGTGGTAAATTAAGTGTTCCGTCACCAGTGGTATACAAGCGCTCGTATTCATCGGTTAAGTTAATAGCTTCAAATGTTACGGTTACATTGTCATTGAGGTTATAAAAAGCAGAAAGGTCATAATGTGCTGGACCTGTTGTTGCTTCTTCAGCATTACCATTACTGCCAGTATAATCAGTAATGTAGTTATCGCGTTTATTCATTGAAACGCGAGCGCCATAATTTTCTTCTTCGTAATAAAGTGTGAAATTATATGAATTTTTAGAAAGCCCCGTTATTTCTCCTGCGGATACGTGAGTGTAGTTAGAAACAATACCGGTATTTTTTAATAACCCCGGTAAAAAGCTAAATGGCTGTTGATATATTAGCTCAATACCTTTAACAACAGTTCCCTTGCCATTTACAGGTACGTAATGGGTGTAGGGTGTTGTTCTTGGGTCAAGTGCACTTGATGGATCGTATTGCGGATCGTTATCAATGAAAGGTAGGTATGCAGGGTCAACTAATTTTTCTTCAGTTGAGCTGGTGATGAAAGTACCTATATCTTTATAAAAACCAGTTAAAGCAAGTAGCGACTCTTCATCAAAATACCATTCGATACCTAAATCAGTATTTGTTGAGGTGAATGGGTCTAAAAATGGATTACCCGCACTGACTGTTCCATTTAAATAGGAGAATGATGGGTTACCTGGGTTTAGTGAGCCAAGGCTTGGACGAGTCATGGTTTTGGATAACCCTAAACGTACAACAACATCTTGCGTTGCATCCAGTGCTAAATTTAAAACAGGTAAAACATTATCGTAACTATTTTCAATTTCAACAGGATCGCTTTGAATAAAGCCCGTTGATGTTGTTTCTGTTTTTACATAACGTAAGCCTACATTTGTTCGTAGGAGCATATCAGATATTTCATATTCAAAATCTGATTGAATATAAGCAGCGATGGTTTCCTCTTCAACTTCCCAGCTTTGTGCGCTTCGCGCCGTCCACTCTTTATTGAGTAGTTGTGATTCAATTGCATCAAAATCGGCCACAATAAATTGCGGCAACGTACCATCATAGCCTGAACCATAATCATCGTAAGGCATTAATTGTGAAAAGCCGATGGCTGACTCTTGATCCGGAAACCCATTAATTTGCGATTCATCATAGTTTACTGTTCTATCGTTATAAGCAACCCCACCTTTAATGCTCATAAAGTCTGTTTCGTAAGTTAAATCTAATTTGGCAGTATCATTTTTTCTGAGCACATCCGTAGCACGAAGTCGACCATCTGTTAAATTAAATGAACTTGCATCTAAATTATCATAGCCATAATCCATCACTGCAGTATTTGCGCTATTTCCAAAATCAATTGAGACGGTATGAGGTGTATTGCTGGTCATATTATAACGATATTGCTCAGAGCGAGCATTTGACTCAGCGGTGCCGATCATTGCATCTAATTTTAAGTAGTCAGATAGGTGGTATTTACCAGATAACACATACTGTTTAAATTTTGTTTTAGATACCTGTTGACGGCTTTCTGCACGGGACTTTACTCCACTAAATGTACCTGCCTGAATTTGTTTTCCATTTTCGGCAACTGTAATAGAGTCTGGAGTGATCTCGCTAAATGTATTTCTGAACATTTCGAAGAAATTATACATCGTACGACTGTTGTCGAGGGTAGAATGCAAGGTATCGAAGGTAATTACTAAGTCATCGTTAGGCGCATACTGTAATGAGCCTGTAAAACCTAATCTATCTTGTTCATTACCAAAAAAATCAGGGCGGGGAAGTCGAGGAGTCCATAGGCAATTTACATCATCAACTTGCTCACCTTCAAATTCACAATTTCCCACATCAGTAGTGCCAATAACGTCAGTATTTGATGTGTCAGCATAGACACCGCCGCCGTCTTTGACGGGGGTTGTCCAGCGAACAGTACCAAAACCTTCTTGGCGAACTGTGCGCTCTGATTTAGCGACAGAGAATAAAGCCCCAAAGGTATCGTCAGCAAATGTATTACTGATCATAAATACCATTCTAGGGTCTGTCTCTTCTGTTAAATCGTTATAGCCTGCCTGTGCCGACGCAGCTACATGAAGACCGGGGGAATCAAAAGGTTTTGCTGAATACATATCGACAGTACCTGCAATACCTCCTTCTTCGGTTGCAGCTGTTGGTGATTTTTGAATATCAACGCGATTGAATAGCTCTGATGCAAAAACGTTGAAGTCAAATGCTCTGCCGCCATTTACACCACCACCCGAATCAGTCCCATCTGTACTAGCAGGAACTTCCATACCATTAAGGGTTGAGCGGGTAAAAGATGGGCCTAAACCACGTAGAGTAATTTGACGTCCTTCTCCTCCTTCTCGCGAAATTGCGACACCAGGGATTCGCTGTAGTGACTCTGCGATATTTAAATCTGGAAATTTACCAATGTCTTCGGCTGCAATTGATTCCGTGGTATTTACTTCAAACCTTTTGGTAGCCAGCGATTTATTAAGTGATGATCTAAAGCCTGTAACTTCGATTAACTCAATTTCACTTTTCTTTTTTATATTTGTTTGTTCGGCTTCTTCAGCACTGATTTGAGCTGTCGTGCTAATTAATAATGCACTAATAATGTAATTAAGTGGCCTGAGAGTGAATCTTTTTGACGTTTTCATTGTGTGTTCCTGCTGAATTTAGGTAATGCCACTCAGTTCAGATTTTGCACTTATTTTTTGTGTTATAAGTAAGCGTAAATATGAGTGAGGTGTGTTTGGCTTTATTTAAATACACCTCTTTAAACAGTGTATTTAACCCGCACATTTAAAATGCCACCGGTGGCATATGAAAGTCAAGGTTATTTTTTATACTTTTTTAAACAATAATTCACTTAATTTTAATCCTCAAAGGTCAACAGGCCATGGAGTTTATAAAAAAGTATTGTTTGTACTTAAAAATGATAAATATTAAATAATGGATTATAAATGCGTAAAACTATCTATTTACCATATAAAACAGCTTATATTACATAGTTGATTTGGTATAAAAGTAAAACTGCGTTAAAGTTTGCGGTGTAATCATTAGAGGATAAATACCAAACAATGTCGGAAATTCAATTTTTAAATGTAGATCTAGAGCTTGAATCAAAGCAGGATATTAGCGTGCTAGTGGCAGACTTAAAAAAAGTCGCTACAGTTTTACATTATGACAAAGACGAATACCGTCAGTTAGCCCGCATTGAAGCTACAGGTGAAGTAGGTACACCAGATAAAGCAATTAACCATATCTGTGAGCTTATAGAATCGTGTTCGCGTAATGCGTTAAAGCAATGGCTAAGTTGTTCACGTAGAACATTTGATATTGGTTTTGAATCAGGCACATCGCCTAAGTGTTTTAACCAAGCTTTAGATGCAGATACATTATTACGTATATCTGCTATTGGTGCGGGTATGGAAATTACAATTTACCCAATCGAAAAGTAACAGTAAGTAATTATCTTCGCTCTACTACGGCTGCGGTCATTCTTGATACGCAGCAAAGCTCGTTTCGACTATTAGTAATTTTTATTTCCCAGACTGAACTACGCTTACCAATATGAAACGCTTTTGCGGTGGCTGTTAAAGTACCATTACGAGATGCTTTTAAGTGACTGGCGCTAATTTCTTGTCCGACACAATAAAACTGAGTGAAGTCGACTACGAAGTTAGCTGCATAACTTGCTACTGTTTCGGCAAGCACTACGTTGGCTCCTCCATGCACCATGCCCATTGGATTGTGATGCGCTGGTATGGCAGGCATAGTTGCTACGAGGTAATCATCACCAATTTCGGTAATTTCAATTCCCATGGTTTTCATTAGTGTACCTTGGCCGTTTATACCCTCATCTAGCTGTTTGCAAAACTCTAAAGTAACAGGTTGATACCAAATACTCATAAGCTTACCTTTTAAAATAGTAGTAAAAATATGGCTTATATTTTCATAAAGTTAAGATAATGAAAATAAAAAAGTGGATCTAAATTTATAGCCAGATAGCGTGAGGCGGATAGTAAGAAGTAATAATAGGGATATCGTAGTTTATTGATACAATCGAGCAGTAAAGAAGAAATCGCCCTAGGCTAAATATAAGCAAGCAGCATAATGTTACTTGCTTATACTTAGCCAGATCTTTTATTGGTAACTAGCTATTAACTCGACATTACTAAAAGCACTGTAGCCTTTAATCATAATAGAGTAATTACCAGTGCGGGTGTCGCTACAGCTTTCATTATTTCCGTTTTTATACGGTCGGCAATCGTAGTTACTGCTCGTTGCAATTGCATTATATTTTACATGTAGGTCAACATCCCCAGTGCCATTAGAGGTCGAAAATGTGACTTGCTCAGCTTCACTTGGCACTGTAAAAGTAAACAATTGCTCACTGTTTCGATCACCACTAACAACGATAGATTGGTTATTTTGCAGTGTATTGTTATTTACCGGTGGGCTAGATGCAGATCTAAAATTTGCAATTGTTGGGTTTGTTAAATTTAAGACTCTAGCGTTATCGTGTTTTGATGGAGTTCCCATAACACTTCCGCTGTATGATTTGTTTGGATTTGACCAGTAATTGATTCTTGTGCAGTTATTTGTACAGTTATAAGCCATTACTGAACGCCATTGTGATTGAGGTTGCTGATAACCATGGCCGAACGAATAAGGAGATGTTGATGGATCGTTTTCAGGGTTATGACGAGCACCTTGTAAATGACCAATTTCATGACCGAAAGAGTAATAGCCGGTTGCACAGTCATAATCAACCATCGCAAATGCGCTGTTAGCATTTGCACCAATTGCTTTGGCTTGGCCACAGTAGCCGTTAACGTCGTTTATTAATATGACTACATCAGCACCGTATTGATCTCGTAGTGTGTGCGCTTCATCCATATAACCATCGTTTTTGGCAGCTAAACGATTTAAATCCGTACCTGAATTTGTAGCTTCAGTATAATTAACTCGGCTTACATGGGCCAAACTAACAACTGCATTGACACCTGAGTTTTGGTAACCCTGATTAGTCTCTACTATTGCAAGATCAATCAAGCTATTAATATCACTAGATTTTTGTTCTGCGGCTGGGGTGTATAAAACGAGTAAGCTAATATTGCTTTGCGCGTTAGTTGCCATAGCTGTTTGGAAGCTTTGTTCTGTTAAAATTTGTTCACTGATTGAAATAGTGTTATTAGATTGTTGATAATCGGGTGCATGCTCAGCAGGTTGCTTGGCAGGATCTAATTCAATAAAATTATGACCAGAATGTTTATTCGGTTGCAATTTATAAACATGTTCATTTACCTTTATCGTACCAGAAATCCCCTTTGTAGATTTTATCAGTGTTACTTCGTCACCATCTAAGCTTTTACCTACCCAGATTAAGTTACCAGTTGCTGATGTACTTGCTGTACTTTTGATAAATTCAATGTCACTTCCCTGAACAGGTAAAAAGAATGCATTGGTTTTTGCGCTTAGTTCGAAAAGCGGTTGCCCAAATTGAGATTGAGCATTACCTTCTTTATTAATGTTTTGCGTAAAGTTAGAGTGCTGCACTTCGAAAAGTGGGACTTGGGCATACGCATAGCCGCTAAACAATAAGCCAATAAACAATGGTGAATATTTTTTCATTTGATAATCCTTTTAAGTGTTTGTACACATAAAGTGTACATGTTAATAATTTGTTTTCAATTTATTAACATGTGGCTGTCATCAAATTAGCCCTTAATCGTAAATATAAAGATACAAATGTTTATTTTATGTAAGCATTCGTTGTTTCTACATAAGTGTAAAAGTGATTTATTAACAGCAAGCAATCAGTGTAATTTAAATTTGCGATTTTTATTTAACTGTATATACTCACAGTTAAATGTACTGTATGGAAAACCAGTTGTATGCGACCATTAACGAAGCGCCAAGCTCAAATTCTCGAATTAGTTAAAGTTTTTATTAAAGACACTGGTATGCCTCCTACACGTGCTGAAATTGCACAAACATTAGGCTTTAAAAGTGCCAATGCTGCTGAAGAGCATTTAAAAGCGCTTGCTAAAAAAGGTGCTATTAAGATGAAACCAGGTGCAAGCCGAGGTATTCAACTTGTTGAGGAAGAAGAGCCTGAACAGTTAGGTTTACCTCTTATCGGGCGAGTCGCAGCGGGAGAGCCTATTTTGGCGCAAGAGCACGTTGAGAGTCATTGTAAAATTGATCCATTAATGTTTAAACCGGCTGCTGATTTTTTATTGCGCGTTAACGGTATGAGCATGAAAGATATAGGTATTATGGATGGTGATTTGTTAGCTGTGCATAAAACTCAAGTTGCAGAAAATGGACAAGTTGTAGTTGCTCGTGTTGATGATGATGTTACCGTAAAGCGGTTTGAAAAAGCAGGCCGAAAAGTATTATTGCATGCTGAGAATGACGACTTTTCGCCAATTGAAGTTGATCTAGAAAATGAATCTTTTAATATAGAAGGTTTAGCCGTTGGAGTTATTCGTAACGCTGATTGGATGTAGTTTTTAATTTATTTTTATAAATGCGTGCTTTTTAGCACGCATTTTTGTTTTAACATTAGCACTAAAAATAGGACGTAAACAGCCAACTAATTATTTTAGCTGTAAATTTTTTTGCACTTATATTTTCTCCCTCCGAATGCGTTAAACCCCTTTGTTTTGCTCATATTTTGAACTTCTTGTTGACTAGTTGATTACTGACTTTTTATTAATTACTCAATATCACCTGATTGTTTTTTATACTAAAACTTGCTTGTTGTTCATTTTTTAGCTAATTATTAATGTGCTGAGCTAATAATAACTCACAGCTTTTTAGTTTTGAGAACACACAATATACACAAACTCGTTGTTGGCGCAGCAAAACCAATCAATATTAAATAAGATTGGCTAAAAAAATAAAAATAACGAATTGGCGTTTAAGCCGTATGCCTCTTCGCTTTGCATTCGCAATAGCATCAAAGGAGCCGTCACATGGGTAAACTGACCTCTACCTTGTGGCTTATATTATGTGTTTTTTCGCACTCAGTTTTGGCGAACAGCCAATACAATATGCGCAAAGGCGTAACCGATATAAGCAATAATGTATATCAGCTGCACATGACCATATTTATAATATGTTGTGTGATTGGGGTGATAGTGTTCGCAATTATGTTTTGGGCACTTATTCATCACCGTAAATCTAAAGGGGCTGTACCTGCCCAATTTCACGAAAGCACTAAAGTAGAAATACTTTGGACTGCAATTCCGTTTGTTATTTTAATTGCTATGGCAGTACCAGCCACTAAAACCCTTATTGCAATGGAAGATGCCAGCAAAGCTGATCTCACTATTAAAATTACGGGTTCGCAATGGAAATGGCATTATGAATATATGGGCGAAGATGTAGAGTTCTACTCTATTTTATCTACCCCGCAAGATGAAATCGCGAATCTTGCAGATAAAAACCCTAACTACTTACTTGAGGTTGATAAGCCTCTTGTACTGCCAATAAATCAAAAAGTACGATTTTTAATGACTTCTGACGATGTTATTCACTCTTGGTGGGTACCTGATTTTGCAGTTAAAAAAGATGCGAACCCCGGCTTTATAAACGAAACATGGACGAACATAAACGAAGAAGGTACTTACCGAGGCCAATGTGCCGAGCTGTGTGGTAAAGATCATGGCTTCATGCCCGTTGTGGTGGTCGCTAAATCTGAGGCTGATTTTAAAACATGGCTTGCAGATGCAAAGCAGGCGAAGCAGAAAGCAGCATTAGCAGATGCCGCATTACTTGATAAAACCCTCCCAAAAGAAGAGTTAATGACTTTAGGCGAACAAGTATATATGGCTAATTGTGCAGCGTGCCATCAGCCTACGGGCATGGGGTTACCGGGTGTATTTCCTGCACTTAAAGGCAGTCCGATAGTGCTTGGCGATATAAAAGATCACATTGATGTAGTTATCCATGGACGACCCGGTACGGCAATGCAAGCTTTTGCCAAGCAGTTATCTATAAAGCAATTAGCTGCGGTTATTACTTATAAACGTAATGCGTGGGGTAATGATACGGGTGATGTTATTCAACCGAGTCAAATACAGACAGCACTTGATGCCAAAGTGGAGGCGAACTAATGAGTAGCATAGTAGAACAACCTAACGCCAATGAAGCTCATCATGCTCATCACCCAGCTAAAGGTTTTAAACGCTGGCTTTACACAACTAATCATAAAGATATAGGTAGTTTATATTTAATTTTTTCGCTGACCATGTTCTTAATTGGTGGCGCAATGGCTATGGTGATCAGGGCTGAATTATTTCAACCAGGCTTACAGTTGGTCGACCCTCACTTTTTTAATCAAATGACCACAGTGCATGGTTTAATTATGGTGTTTGGTGCGGTTATGCCCGCCTTTACAGGCCTTGCTAACTGGATGATACCACTCATGATTGGCGCGCCAGATATGGCATTGCCAAGAATGAATAACTGGAGCTTTTGGATTTTACCGTTTGCGTTTTTAATCCTATTGGCATCGTTATTTATGCCTGGTGGGGGCCCTGCATTTGGCTGGACTTTTTATGCACCATTGTCCACAACATACAGTAATGATAATACTGCATTGTTTGTATTTGCCGTACATATTATGGGGATTAGCTCAATAATGGGCGCAATCAATGTGATTGTAACCATAGTGAACTTACGTGCCCCCGGCATGACATGGATGAAGTTGCCCTTATTTGTATGGACGTGGTTAATTACTGCCTTTTTATTAATTGCGGTAATGCCAGTGCTTGCAGGGGCTGTCACTATGGTACTTACCGATAAGTACTTTGCGACCAGCTTTTTTGATGCTGCAGGCGGTGGCGACCCGGTGATGTTTCAGCACATTTTTTGGTTTTTTGGTCACCCTGAAGTGTACATAATGATTCTTCCTGCCTTTGGCATTATATCTACAATAGTACCTACCTTTTCTCGTAAAAAACTTTTTGGCTATGCCTCAATGGTATACGCCACATCCTCCATAGCACTATTGAGCTTTATTGTATGGGCTCATCATATGTTTACCACTGGGATGCCGGTCGCTGGCGAGTTGTTTTTTATGTACGCGACCATGCTTATATCGGTACCTACAGGAGTAAAAGTATTTAATTGGGTTGCCACAATGTGGAAAGGCTCAATAACTTTTGAAGTGCCAATGCTTTTTAGTATTGCGTTTATTGTGCTGTTTACCTTAGGTGGTTTTTCGGGATTGATGCTGGCAATTACACCTGCTGACTTTCAATATCACGATACTTATTTTGTAGTGGCGCACTTTCATTATGTATTAGTAACAGGGGCTGTATTTTCGATAATGGCGGGGGCCTATTACTGGCTGCCCAAGTGGACAGGCAATATGTTTAATATCACATTGGCTAAATGGCATTTTTGGCTATCGCTGGTGAGCGTGAACGTACTGTTTTTTCCTATGCATTTTGTAGGGCTTGCCGGTATGCCGCGTCGGATTCCCGATTACGCTCTTCAATTTGCCGACTTTAATGCAATCATAAGTATTGGTGGGTTTGCCTTTGGTTTATCGCAATTGTTGTTTGTAGCTGTGGTAATTAAATGCGCGCGTGGCGGTGATAAAGTGCCTGCAAAAGTATGGGAAGGGGCAGAAGGGCTTGAGTGGGAAGTTGACTCTCCAGCGCCATATCATACTTTTTCTACGCCGCCGGTTATTAAGTAATGACACACACACCGCTACTCAAACGTTTGGTACTTATTTGCATAGGCATGTTTGCCTTTGCCTTTGCTTTAGTACCTTTGTATGACGTGTTTTGTGATGTAACAGGGCTTAATGGAAAGCCTTCGCTTGAGCAAGCAGAGCAAAGTACACAAATAGTACAAAACCGAGAAGTCGGCGTTAGCTTTACTACTCACACACAAAGTGGTGCACCGTTTGAAGTTAAATCAAAAGAATACAGTGTAGTGGTAAAACCAGGTGCAATGCGTGAGGTAATGTTTAGTGCTAAAAATAGCAGCAACCTAGATAAAGTAATGCAGGCTGTACCATCAGTCTCACCAGGTAAAGCGGCAAAGTATTTACATAAAATAGCCTGTTTTTGCTTTGATCAGCAACCTCTAAAAGCAGGGGAAGAACTTGAATTTAAATTGCTTTTTTATGTTGATACCGCACTGCCAAGCGATATTGAAGAATTAACTTTATCTTATACCGTATTTGATATTAGTGAACAGCTGGTGGCAAGTAATAACTAGCTTTTTAAACTAGTGTGAAACTAGGAGTAAATAAAATGAATCAAGAATATGAGCATTATTATGTACCTGAGCAAAGCCCGTGGCCTATTGTAGGTGCTGTTGCATTGTTTTTTATTGCAGTAGGGGCAGGCTTAACAGTTATGAGTGTAGGTAAAGAAGGTGGTAGCGGGGTTTATCTGCTTTATGCCGGTATTGCTGTACTTGTGTATATGTTGTTTAGCTGGTTTAAAAATGTAATTAGTGAGTCGGACCAAGGTTTGTACTCAGCACAAATGGATCGCTCTTTTAGACAAGGTATGAGCTGGTTTATTTTTTCTGAAGTTATGTTTTTTATGGCCTTTTTTGGTGCGCTTTTTTATGCACGGGTATTGTCGGTACCTTGGCTTGGAGGCGCAGGCAATAATGCAATGACTAACGAGGTATTATGGCCTACTTTTGAAGCCGTTTGGCCGCTAGTTTCAACACCTGCTGGCGAAACTACTCAAGCTATGGGCTGGCAAGGCTTACCACTTATAAATACCTTAATACTGCTTACTTCCTCAGTTACTTTACATTTTGCCCACGTAGCGATGGAAAACAATAAACGCACTCCACTTAAGGTTTTTTTAGGCGCTACTATTTTATTGGGCGTTTGCTTTTTAGGGCTGCAAGTTGAGGAGTACATGCATGCATATAATGACCTTAATCTAACGCTAGATGCGGGCATTTACGGTAATACGTTCTTTTTATTGACTGGTTTTCATGGCATGCATGTAACGCTAGGAACCGTACTTTTATTTGTAATATTTTTACGGATATTAAAAGGGCACTTTACTAAAGATAAGCACTTTGCTTTTCAAGCAGCTGCTTGGTATTGGCACTTTGTAGATGTGGTGTGGCTGTGTTTGTTTGTATTTGTATATGTGCTGTAGCGTTTATTGGCGAATTATTTGCTTTAATAAAACCAAGTTTAAGCGCTGCAATAACAACAACTAAAACAACGACCGAAAACAATACGCGACGACCTAAAAAGTGAGACATAGGTCGTCCCTCAGTTTTCCCTGACACCATAATAAACAATGCTCTAAATAAGTTAAAAAGTATAAATATTAACAACAGTACGATAATAATTTTAATAATCACTGAGTTGACCCTTTATGCAGTTAGTTTTATGGCACAAACAAAAGCTTAGCTCACTAATCACACTTTGTATGGTTGTGGTTGTTGTACTTGTGTGTGTGCGATTAGGGTTTTGGCAGTTGGAGCGAGGTGAGCAAAAGCAGCAACAACTAACCGCCATTGCTAAGCAACAGACTCGTGGTGTGATGAGCTGGTCTCAATTACTTAACCTGCCTGATAGCTGGAACAAAACTGGTGTATTGGTTGAGTTAAAAGGGCGGTTTGTGCAAAACCAATATTGGCTTTTAGATAATCAAGTTTATAACGGGCAAGTAGGGTACGACTTACTTGCTTTACTAAAGCCAGACACCGAAGAAAAAGTGATTTTAGTTAATTTAGGATGGGTAAAAGCGCCTATATCTAGAGATGCACTGCCAAAGGTTACTCTGCCTACAGGTATTTTTATTCTTAAAGCGCAAATAAAAGAAAATAACTTAAGTAACTTTACGCTTGAAGATGAAACTACAAATAACGACTTACCTCCAAGAATCCAATCTATCGACTTGAATATGCTGAGCACTCAAAGCCAGCAATCATTAATTAATTTTATGGCTTACAGACAAGGTACTGGTGATGAGATTGCAACACCTCATTATGAGGCCGTTGTTATGAGCCCTCAAAAGCATAATGCCTACGCTGTGCAATGGTTTTTAATTGCTGTTGCATGTGCTGTTGTGGCTATTTTTGCGAGTAAAAAAAGGACACATAATGAAAAATAATCCCCTTTTGTTGTTTGTAGGTTGCTGCGCAATCCCATTGGTTTTGGCATATGGCGCATTAAAGTTTGATTGGTTGCCTACTGCAATTACTAATAATGGCGAGTTTTTAAGCCAAGAAATAAAACTTAAAAATTGGCCGCAAAATAATCCCAAACAATGGACTATCGCACTTAATTATTCAAACGAATGTAACACCCCATGCAGCGAACAGCTCAATGCACTTAATAATTTATATGTGGCACTTGGTAAAAACCAAGGCAAGGTTGATATGGCTGTAATGGGAAGCCCTGACAATAAAAATCTACCATGGAAAATTATTACCGAGCAACAGAGCTTAAATCCTGCAAGTTTATATTTAATTGATCATATGGGGTTAGTGGTACTTGAATATCCCTTTAAGGCCGAGCCACAAGAAAACCGTTTAGTACAAAAAGGGTTATTAAAAGATCTAAAAAAATTACTTAACTATTCTCGTTCTAGCTAATTAAGTTGAGCTTAAGTTGGAGTATCTGATGTATAAAAATTATAAAAACTTAGTATTAATAACAGGATTGCTCGCTTTGATTGTAGTTGCTTTAGGTGCGTATACCCGCTTAAGTGATGCAGGTTTAGGGTGCCCCGATTGGCCTGGTTGTTATGGCTTTTTAACGGTACCTAAGCATGAGGCTGACATAGCCTTAGCAACTCAAAGCTACCCCGATATGATGTTCGAAACCGCAAAAGCGTGGAAAGAAATGATTCATCGCTACTTTGCAGGTGCTTTAGGTTTACTTATTTTAGGTTTATTTGTGTTGGCTTTTTTAAAGCGCCAATATCCAACTACGCCAGTTAAATTGCCTTTGGCTTTACTTCTACTCGTGATGTTTCAGGCTGCCCTTGGTATGTGGACAGTAACCATGAACCTTCAGCCGCTTATTGTAATGGGCCACTTATTAGGTGGCTTTAGTATTTTGTCACTTATAACGCTTTTATATTTACGGCTAACCGCAAAACCCATTATGGGTGGCGATAGCGGCGCAAAACGCTATTTCGGTTTAAGTTTAGTAGCGCTCAGTGTATTAATTATCCAAATTGCACTTGGTGGTTGGCTGGCTGCAAATTACGCCGCTCCACATTGTAGTGGTTTGCCATTGTGTAATTACGCACAACCGTTTTCATTAAGTAGCGTATTTCAATTACCACTTGAGCACAGTAATTATGAGTTTGGTGTGTTATCGCAGCAAGCGCGTATGTCTATTCATTTATTACATCGTATTTGGGCACTGGTTACTTGCATCGTTCTGGCGCTAATTATGTGGAAAATATACAGCCAAGCGTACTCTAAAAAAATTAAAAATTGCGTTGTGAGCGTATTACTTGTCCTGCTTTGCCAAATTAGCTTAGGGCTTATTTTAGTACATTTGTATATTCCGTTGGGAGTTGCACTGGCGCATAATTTGATGGCTGCCATACTGTTATTAAGCATGGTTAGGTTGTGTTATTACCTAAAATCACGCACATAAAGGGGAAATATAATGGCACTTATAATTGATAAAAAAATACTGCTACCCGTTAATACTCAATCGCTAATTTCGCGTACTCATAGTTTGCTGCAAGACTACTTAGCAATTAGTAAATTTAAAGTGGTAGCCATGCTGGTACTAACAGCTTGGGTTGGTTTAGCGCTGGCTCCCGATGTAGGACGTGGTATGGCTGTACAGTTTATTAGCTTGTTAGGTATAGGGCTACTTTCTGCTGCTGCAGCGGTTATTAATCACGTGGTTGATAGTGAGATAGACTCAAAAATGGCAAGGACTCGTCATCGTCCTGTGGCTAAAGGGCGTTTAAGTAAAACACATGCGCTTAGTTTTGCAGCTGTTATTGGGGTTGCGGGTTTTATTATGCTAATGGTGTGGGCTAATACCTTAACCGCTATATTAACGTTATTTGCATTGGTAGGTTATGCATTTGTTTATACATCATTTTTAAAGCGTGCTACACCGCAAAATATTGTTATAGGTGGGTTGGCTGGCGCAATGCCTCCATTATTAGGTTGGGTGTCAGAAACAAACCAAATGGCAGCAGCCCCTTGGTTACTTGTAATGATAATATTTACCTGGACTCCGCCACACTTTTGGGCGCTGGCTATAGCACGAAAAAGTGATTATGAACGCGCTAAAATCCCTATGTTACCAGTAACCCATGGTATCGATTTTTGTAAAACCTGCGTTGTTGCTTATTCTGTTTTACTCGCTGTTGTTTGCGTATTGCCTTATTTAATCGGTATGTCTGGAGTAATTTATTTAATAGGCGCATGTGTATTAAATGCAGTGTTTATATATAAGGCGGTCAAATTAAAAATTGCTGGAAATGATGAGACTGCAATGGACTTATTTCGTTTTTCGATTATTCATTTAATGGTACTCTTTGTAATCTTATTTATAGATAAATGGCTCCCTTTATGAAGCAGTTATGGCTTGGATTAATTGTTGTTTTAGTTTTGTTTTTATCAGCATGTTCAAATGAAAATAGTCCACCAGATGTAGATGCATTAGTTTACGAAAATGCAAAGCCACTGTCTGATTTTACGTTAAACGATCAGCGCGGCGAATTAGTGACTAAGCAACAATTTTTAGGACAGTGGAATTTAGTATTTTTAGGCTACACAAGCTGCCCAGATATTTGTCCATTAACACTAGCTAAGTTAAATGCTGTTTATAAAAACTTACAGGCAGATTATCCGCTACAAGTTTGGTTTTTATCGGTTGATCCAAAACGCGATACACCAGCTAAACGAAAGCAATATATAGATTACTTTAACCCTGATTTTTTAGCTGTATCAGGGGAACATAAACACCTTTTTCCTGTTGTTCGAGAGCTTGGCTTAATTTACGCCATTAGCGATAGTAGTGAATCAGAATATGCAGTTGATCATAGTGCTTCGGTCGCTATGGTTGATCAAAATGGAGCCGTAAGAGCTATTTTTAAACCCGAATTTAAACAAGGTAGTGTGCCATTAATTAATGCGACGACTTTAACTGAAGAGTTTAAAAAAATAGCCGATTACTATAAAAACTAGTTTTTAACTTTTCATGTATTTTAAAGGAGCTTTATGCTCCTTTTTTTTGTTTTTCATTCCTGTTACAAAAATTAATTTAATTTTTTTAGGCCCTTTTATGGCATTTTTAATAACTAGGTCTAAGCTTTTATTATGAAATAAATTGACAAGGAATGCACTTACTAAATGTTAAAACTTCCACGTGAACTTGTCATTATGCAAGCTGAAACACTGCATCAAGATTTACTAAAAGAACTCAATAGTAATAATGATATTTGTCTTGATATTAGCGATGTAATGTCTGCCGATACTGCCTCAATTCAACTTTTATGTGCTTTGCAAAAACATCTGCTTATCATTAAGCATAAAATAATTTGGGTAGGGGCGAGTGAAGCATTAACACATTCAATTGAGCAACTCGGTTTAAGTCATTACTTAATACTTGAAAGTAAAGGTTAGGAATTCATATGAAAAAAATTTTAGCGGTTGATGACTCAGCATCAATGCGTCAAATGGTAAGTTTTACTCTAAAAACAGCAGGGTTTGATGTAATTGAAGCAAAAGATGGAAGTGAAGCGTTAGCTATCGCTAAACAACAAGATTTTGATGTCGTAATTTCGGATGTAAACATGCCAATAATGGATGGTATTACGTTGATTAGAGAGCTGCGAGGCTTACCTAATTATAAATTTACACCATTACTTATGCTCACTACAGAGTCGGGCTTAGAAAAAAAAGTAGAAGGTAAAGCCGCTGGCGCAACAGGTTGGATAGTTAAACCGTTTAACCCAGAACAGCTATTAGCCGTTATTAAAAAGGTTATTCGCTAGCGAAGGAGTATTGTGTGAGTATAGATTTGAGTCAATTTTTTGAAGTTTTCTTTGAAGAGAGTTTTGAAGGCCTAGATACTATGGAGGCTGAGCTTTTAAACTTAGTGCCAGGTGAGGAAGACTTAGAAACTATCAACACTATTTTTAGAGCTGCTCACTCAATTAAAGGGGGAAGTGGTACTTTTGGTTTTAGTTCTGTTGCTGATTTTACCCATGTACTTGAAACACTATTAGACCAGATCCGCCAAGGAGAGCGAGAACTTAGCACTGAACACGTTAATTTATTACTCAAAGCAGTTGATTGCTTGCGAGGTTTACTTGCCGCGCTTCAAGCAGATCAAGCGACTGATTTAACTGAAGCTAATGCTTTGCGGATGCAATTTGAACATGTGTTAGAGAAAAAAGACAACGTATTGGAGAGTAAGCCACAAAACGAAGCTGTGCTATCGACTAGCAACACATATCAAATTAACTTTAAGCCTCATCATCACTTATTTAAAACAGGAAATGAGCCGCTGTACATGATCAGTGAACTTGCTGAGTTAGGTGAATTAAAAACAACCGTTTTTTATGATTCAGTGCCTGATATTACGGAGTTAAGTTATGATGAATGTTTTTTACACTGGCGCTTTTTTTTAAATACAAGCCATGACGAAAAGGCGATAAAAGAAGTCTTTGAATGGGTAGAAGATGATGCAGAGATTACAGTTGAATTATGTGTAAGCTCATTTGATGATGAACAACCAGCTAGTATTTCAGATCATAACCATGATTTAGTTCTCTCAGAACAACCTGAAAAATTAGAAAAAATAACAACCTTACCCGCCAAATCAAAACCAAGTAGCAATAAAGATAAAAAAGTCGCTAGTGCGCCAGAGTCAACCTCAATCCGTGTTGGCATTGATAAGGTTGACTCATTAATAAACATGGTTGGTGAACTGGTAATTACTCAAGCTATGCTGAATCAGCTAAGTGAACAGGAAATAACATCAACTACGATTACGTCGTTGAAAGAGGGTTTAGCGCAACTTGCACACAATACACGTGACTTACAAGAAAACGTAATGCGTATTCGTATGTTACCAATTAATTTTGTATTTAGTCGCTTTCCTCGATTGGTACGCGACATAGCACAAAAGCTAAATAAGAAAGTCGAGCTTAAGTTGATTGGTGAGCAAACCGAACTTGATAAAACCGTAATGGAAAAAATTTCAGATCCTATGGTGCACTTGCTTAGAAACTCGCTTGATCATGGGTTAGAAACCGTAGATCAAAGAGTGCTTGCAGGAAAAAATCCAGTGGGAATTGTCACGTTAAATGCATTTCATCAAGGCGGTAATATTGTTATTGAGATAATGGATGATGGTCAAGGCCTTAATACCAAAAAAATTAAAGAAAAAGCAATCGCAAATGAGTTAATTACAGCCGATAGTAATTTAACGGACAATGAAATCAATGAACTAATTTTTATGCCTGGCTTCTCTACTATGGATGAAGTGAGTGAGCTATCGGGTCGAGGTGTAGGCATGGATGTTGTTAAGCGTAACATTCAATCTTTAAATGGTTCAGTTGAAGTAACATCGGCCCCTGGTATTGGTTCAACATTCACAATTCGATTACCGCTTACGCTAGCTATTTTAGATGGTCAGCTCGTTAAAGTCGCTCAACATACCTATATTATACCGCTCATTTCGATTGTTGAGTCATTACAAATTGATATCACAAAAGTAAGTCGAGTGGGTAAAGACCTTGATGTACTCAGACTTCGAGATGAATATATTCCTATTTTACGTCTATACGCTATTTTTAATCATCAAAATGCGATTGAGTCTTTAGATAAAACATTACTCGTAGTAGTTGAAACTGATAACCAAAAAGTAGGACTTTTAGTTGATGATTTATTGTCTCAGCAACAGGTTGTGATTAAAAGTTTAGAAGCTAACTATCACAAAGTTGATGGCGTATCGGGTGCCACTATTTTAGGAGATGGGCGCGTATCGCTGATTGTGGATATTAGTGGCTTAATAAAGCTCTCAGGTTTAAAAAAACCAGGCAGTCAAGAACTAACCATTGAAACGCAAGCCACTTTGGAGGCGTTATGAACTCAGCGCAAAGCCAGCTCAGTAACCAATTAAACCTGCAGCAGCAGCAAGGAGTGAAGCAATTTTTAACTTTTATTATGGCTGATGAAGAGTACGGCGTTGATATTCTAACAGTACAAGAAATTCGTAGCTGGGAGGAAATTACAGTACTACCTAACGCACCTGAGTTTGTAAAAGGCGTAATTAACTTGCGGGGTACAATTGTGCCAATTATTGATTTACGTTTACGGTTTGGCTTACCAAGTACTGATTATGGACCATTGACAGTGGTTATTGTTATAAAAATAGAGTTTGAACAGGGCAGTAAAATTATAGGTATTGCAGTAGATGCAGTCTCTGATGTTTACAGTATTGTAGAGCAAGATGCTAAAGCTGTTCCTAGTTTATCTGAATCAAATAATTGTGAGTACGTTGCTGGGTTGGTCAATGTGGGCGATAAAATGGTGGCGTTGATCGACTTACAAAAAACAATGAATATTTAGTTTATAAAATAACTAAATAAAGTAATAAAAAATAAACTTAAAGGTGGTGATGGGCATGGGATGGTTTAGTAATCCAAAACAGTCAGAATCAAGTAATGATTTAATTGTAAGCGCATTAAACAAGTCATTAGCTGTGATTGAGTTTGAGCCAAGCGGGATAATAATTACCGCAAATGCTAACTTTCTTAGCGTAATGGAATACCAATTAGAAGACGTACAAGGACAACACCATTCTTTATTTGTAGATTATGATGATGCTAAAAGTAATGACTACAAAAATTTTTGGCAGCGTCTTCGTAATGGCGAGTTTATTTCCGATGAATTTAAGCGTTTTGCTAAAAGTGGTAAAGAGGTTTGGATTCAGGCTACTTACAATCCAATTATTAACTCTGAGGGCCAAGTACTCAAAGTCGTTAAACTTGCTACAGATATCACAGATCAAAAGTTGGTATCGGCAAATGTTGCCGGACAAATTAGTGCAATTAGTAAATCCCAAGCGGTTATCGAATTTAGTTTAGATGGCAGTATTATTAGCGCTAATGATAATTTTTTAAATGCTCTTGGTTATCAGCTTGATGAAATTAAAGGTCAGCATCATAGATTATTTGTCGCACCGGAATATGCAAATAGCAATGAATACAAAGAGTTTTGGACTAAACTTGGTCGAGGCGAGTTTGATTCAGGTGAGTATTTACGAATAGGAAAGCAAGGCCAAGAAATTTGGATACAAGCCTCTTATAACCCAATCTATGATATGAATGGTAAGCCTTTTAAGGTTATTAAGTACGCTACAAATATTACAGCGCAAAAAGAGCTTGAAAAAGCTTCTAGAAAGGCAGCCGATTTAGCTAATGCCCTAAAAGTTTGCCAGGCAAATGTAATGATTGCCGATGAAGAGCTTAATATTATTTTTGTGAACGATTGCGTTCAAAAAATGCTTAAAATACGAGAAAAAGAACTGCAAACAGTATTACCAAACTTTTCTGTAGATAATCTTATAGGTACCTGCGTTGATGACTTTCATAAGCACCCTGCGCACCAACGTGAGTTACTAAAAAATTTGGATAAACCACATAAAGCTGAATTACTTTTAGCAGGTGTTACTTTTACCTTAATAGCTTCACCTTGGATTAGTCAAGAAGGTAAAAAGTTAGGCACAATTGTGGAATGGGAAGATAGGACTGCTGAAGTTGCTATAGAAAAAGAAATTGCGGCGCTCATTAGTGCAGCAGGTAAAGGCGATTTAGATACAAGAGTTATTGAAAATGGAAAAGAAGGATTTTTCTTACGTTTAGCTCAAGGGCTAAATAGTTTAGTTAAAATTGTTGATGATGCTGTCGCCGATACTGGAGATATGCTTGATGCTATGGCAAATGGTGATTTGTCAAAACGAATCGAGAAAGAATATAAAGGCTCATTTGATAAACTCAAACGTGATGCAAATACGACAGCAGATAAGCTCACCGAAGTTATAAATCGGATAAATTCATCGGCTACGTTAGTTGCAAGTGGCGCTGAAGAGATATCTCAAGGCAATGCTGATTTGAGTCAGCGAACAGAAGAGCAAGCCTCGTCACTTGAAGAAACAGCATCAAGCATGGAAGAGATGACCAGTACCGTTCGCCAAAATGCTGATAACGCAAAAGTAGCAAATGATTTGGCAGAAGAAACCTGTGAAAAAGCAATACAGGGTGGCGAAGTCGTTAACAGAGCTGTCACGAGTATGTCGGCGATTAATGAATCAAGCAAAAAAATTGCTGACATTATTGGGGTTATTGACGAAATAGCATTTCAGACCAATTTATTGGCGCTTAATGCTGCTGTAGAGGCTGCTAGAGCTGGTGAACAAGGGCGAGGCTTTGCGGTTGTTGCAGGGGAAGTTCGTAACTTAGCTCAGCGCTCAGCAGGCGCAGCTAAAGAAATTAAAGAATTAATAAGAGACAGTGTAGGTAAGGTCGCTGATGGTTCTCAATTAGTTAATGAATCAGGCGCTACACTGAAAGAAATTGTTGTTTCAGTACAACGAGTCACACAAATGATTTCTGATATTACAGAAGCATCCGAAGAGCAAAGCGCCGGTATTGAACAGGTAAATAAAGCTATTTCACAAATGGATGAAATGACTCAACAAAATGCTGCTTTAGTAGAGCAAGCCTCTGCCGCTGGCGAGTCTATGGCTGAGCAGGCAAATGAAATGCGCCGGTTACTCAACTTTTTCTCTTTAGGTCAGCAAGATATAGCGATGATTTCACCTACGATGCGAACGCCAACGCTATCTCAAAGGCCGCAGAATAATTATATTCGCAGTAAAACGCGAGGAGATAATTTTGTTGACTCGGCAGATGAATGGGAAGAGTTTTAACAACTCACCTTCTCGGCCTCGTTGTTATGTAATTACATTGAGGCATTGCTTGTTGGCTTGATTGAGAGTGAATAATGAAAGAGTTTTTATTTACCGACCGAGATTTCAAAGAGATTGCCGATCTTGTTTATAACGCATGCGGAATTGTATTAGGTGAACATAAACGAGAAATGGTTTATTCGCGTTTAGCAAGACGTATTAGAGAGCGAAACCTTGTTGATTTTAAATCATATTTAGCTTTCTTGAAAAAGAATAAAGATCAAGAGTTCGATGCCTTTATTAATGCTATAACAACGAACTTAACATCTTTTTTCCGTGAAATTCATCATTTTGAATTTATTAAATCTGAACTTATCCCTGTCCTTTTAAAAACAAATAAGCACAGCAAACGCGTGAGATTTTGGTCTGCTGGTTGCTCAACTGGGGAGGAGCCTTACAGTTTAGCAATGACATTAAATGCTGCATTTCCGAGTGATTGGGATGTGAAGATCTTAGCCACAGATTTAGATTCAAACGTGTTAGCAAAAGCGCAAAGTGGCATGTATACCGCTGCAAATGTTAATGGACTCAGTGAGCAGCAGCTCAAGCGTTGGTTTTTAAAAAGTAAGGATGGTGAGGCATATAAAGTAAAGCCAAAATTGCAGGAATGTATAGCGTTTAAACGTTTAAACTTATTACAAGAGTGGCCAATGAAGGGTCCTTTTGATCTTATTTTATGTCGTAATGTAGTTATTTACTTTGATAAAGAAACGAAAGATCAGCTTTTTGAACGCTACGCTAATATATTGAGTGAGCAAGGGCATTTGTTCTTAGGTCACTCAGAAAGTATGGGTAAAGAGCATTCTCAATATAAAAACTTAGGTAAAACGATGTATCAAAAGGGCAGTAATGCACGCGGAATTTAGAACAGTATTACCTAGCTTTGAGCATATTAAGCGGTATTGGGATTCAGGTCGGCAGAGCGTTGTTGCCAAAGTGCTCCCTGGTGAGTTCTATGTGTCAAAAAACAATGAACTTATCTCAACAGTACTCGGTTCGTGTATTGCGGCTTGCGTTTATGACGAAGTACTAGGAATTGGCGGGATGAACCATTTTATGCTGCCAATTCAAAAAGGAGTGGAGCTTAATAATGCACATAGCTTAAGTTGTCGTTACGGTAACTGGGCTATGGAATATTTAATAAACGAAGTGCTAAAAAATGGAGCTTCACGTCGAAACTTAAAAATTAAGCTGTTTGGTGGGGGGAAAATTATTAGCGCGATGACTGATATCGGTTTGGGTAATATTAGTTTTGCTACCGCTTATGTTCAAGAGGAAGCCCTTAATTTAGTGGCGCATGATATGGGAGGCCCTTGGCCAAGGAAAATATTTTTTCATCCCCACACTGGTAAAGTTCATATGAAAAAGTTGAAAAACCTACATAACAATACTATTGAGAAGCGTGAAGTTCGTTATTTACAAAGCCTTAAAAAACAAGATGTAGTTACGGATATTGAACTGTTTTAGGTGTGTTTATGATTAAAGTACTCATAATAGATGACTCTCCTTTAATTAGGCGATTACTCACTGACGTTTTACAGCAAGCTGAAGATATTACAGTGGTAGGTAGTGCTGAAGATCCATATAAAGCACGAGAAATGATTAAACAACTTAACCCTGATGTACTTACATTGGATGTAGAGATGCCAAAAATGGACGGTATTAGCTTTTTAAAAAATCTAATGCGCCTAAGGCCAATGCCTGTAGTGATGATTTCTACATTAACACAAAAAGGTTCACCAATTACATTAGAGGCACTAGAGCTCGGTGCGATTGATTTTATAGCTAAACCAACGGCTAATATAAAAGATAAAATAAGCCAATATGCGTATTTAGTTCAGCAAAAGGTACGAGTAGCCGCTGGTGCAAGAGTTAGAAGTTATAAAAAAGCGTTACCATCGAGTGATCCTTTACCTATCAATGCTCAGTTTTTATTAAATAAAGTTATTGCTATAGGCGCATCAACCGGGGGTACTGAAGCGATTAAAGAAGTATTAATAAAAATGCCTATTAATTGCCCGCCGATTGTTATTACTCAACATATTCCCCCTGTATTTAGTACTTCGTTCGCTTTAAGGATGGATCGTACATGTATCATTAGTGTTAAAGAAGCAGAGCAGGGTGATAAGCTAGTCGCAGGTTGCGCTTATATTGCTCCTGGTGGTTTGCATTTAACCATTAAAAAATATGGGGGACACTTATATTGTGAACTTGATGATAATGAGCCTGTAAATCGGCATAAACCAGCAGTGGATGTATTGTTTAATTCATTAGTAGAAATTAACGCTAAGAATGTTGTGGCAGCGTTGTTAACCGGAATGGGGAGTGATGGCGCAAAAGGATTGCTCGCTTTAAGGGAAGGTGGCGCGTACACACTAGCTCAGGACGAATTTTCGTCTGTGGTTTGGGGAATGCCAAAAGCTGCTGTGGAGTTAAACGCAGCAAACGAAGTTGTTGCGTTGGATAAGGTAACTGAGCGGCTATTGAATCAGGCTATTAAAGTTTAATTATTTTCAATAACCCACGGCTGTGAGAACCAATAATAGTCACTCGGGTTTTTAATCGAAGGCGCAGTGCAATTAAAGCGAGAACGGCCATTATTTAGCTCTTTTGGAGAAGTGACTTCAACCGTATTTTTACTTATCCAATTTAAGCTTGCTTGGCCAATATTTGAGACATAGCAGGCAAACTGTGTTTTATGAAAATCTCCCATTTCAAACTCTATGGTTAGTGTTGGTGGGTTTTGTGTTGTCACGCTATCTTGATACGTTAACTTTGTAATATTAAAAGCATGAGAATTTAGTTTTGTGATTAACGTATCTAGTTTACTGTAAAACCCAGAAGCTGGGAAACGCGGCAAGCGACTGAAGTTTGAGTTTTTATTCACCGCCCCAGAGTGTTGACCAATACCTATAAAGCCAAGAACAGTCACAAGAGCTTGTAATTCGTTATTAAATTCACCATACGGGTAGGCTAAATATTTGTAGTCTTGGCCAACCTCTTCTTTTATACGTTGTTGTGAATACAAAATATCTTGTTTGATACGTATTTTCCACTGGGCATCCGTTTCGTTATCAAGTTTAATATGCAAATAATCATGTTGAGCACTGTGGTTGCTTATAAGCGCGCCCTTTTTGCTAAGCTCTTTGAGTTTATCCCAGCCCATTACATAACTTTGGCCTTCATCAATTAATTTTGGATTTACAAAAATAGTATATGGATAATTAAATTTCTCTAAAATTGGCGCTGCTTCGTCGTAATTGTTGTTGTAACCGTCATCAAAAGTGATTGCGATGGTTTTCTCAGGTAATGTTTTACCTTGCTGAAGTGCATTTATTAGTTCATTAAGAGGAATAACGTTAAAGTTATGCTCTTTCAAATAGCTTAAATGTTTAGTGAATGTATTCGCGCTAACACTCGTTACGGCAGGAAGGCTTTCACTAACATGATGGTATTGTAAAATAACAGCAGCTTGAACGCGTAGAGATACACTAATGAGAGAAAATAATACTAAATGAAACAATTTCTTATACATAATAAAGCACACCATAAAAGCTTGTTGTTGTTAGCCGGTCCGATGATTCTATCAAATATCACAGTACCACTGTTAGGAATTGTTGATACTGCTGTCATTGGGCACTTAGGGAGCGCTCACTATTTAGCGGGTATTGCGCTTGGTTCTGCTGTTATTTCTATTTTATTTTGGCTAGCGGGATTTTTAAGAATGAGTACGACTGGCATGGTCGCTCAGGCTTACGGAGAAAATGATTTAACTCAATTAGCCGCCTTACTTAAACGTAGCTTATTACTTGCAAGTCTTGTTGCTGTAATACTTATCGCTTTATCTCCTTTGATAAAACATGCTATTGCATTTTTATCTGCTGCTAATAGCGATGTACTCACACAAGCATATCAGTATTTTAGTATCCGCATTTTTAGTGCTCCAGCAGCATTGTGTAATTTAGTGTTACTGGGTTGGATGCTTGGTGTACATTACGGGCGAGGGCCATTTTATTTATTATTAGTAACAAACATAGTCAATATAGTACTCGATATTTACTTTGTTGTTTACCTTGATTGGGCGGTTGCTGGTGCTGCATGGGCGTCACTTATTGCTGACTATACCGCACTAATTTTTGCACTTTTTTTAGTGGTTAAACTAGCTAAAAAACAAGATATTGAGCTAAATGTACCGAATTGGTTGAGTATTAGCAAAATGGCTGAATTATTGAGTTTGAATCGCGATATTTTTATTCGCTCTTTAATACTGCAATTATGTTTTAGCTTTATGACATTTTATGGTGCACGTATTGGCGAAACGACACTCGCTGCTAACGCTGTGCTACTTAACTTTTTAATGTTAGTTAGTTTTGCTTTAGATGGTATTGCATATGCTAGTGAGGCAAAAGTAGGGCAAGCAAAAGGCCAGAAAAGTGTAAGTAATATCGAGTTATGGGTAAAAATCAGTGTATTTTGGGGAATGTTGTTTGGATTGTTGTATAGCCTGTTTTTTGCCGTTTTTGGTGCCCAAATTATTATGCTTTTAACCAATGTGCCAGAGGTTATTAATGAGGCGAGGCTTTATTTGCCTTGGGTTATTGCACTTCCATTACTTGCTATGAGTTGTTTTTTATTTGATGGTGTTTTTGTGGGTTTAACACGTGCAAAAGATATGCGTAATAGTATGCTTTTTTCGGCTACAGTTGGATTTTTTGGGGTGTTTTGGATATTTAACGAATTACAAAATAACGGACTATGGTTAGCTATGAGCTGTTTTATGTTAATGCGGGGCGTGACTTTGATTATTAAATACCAAAGGCTTAAAGAAAATAACAAACTATTAGATTAAGTGCGATGATTATTTATTTCCATAAATCGGGATCGTGATTTTTTGGGCCAATGCCTTTAATGACTTGTGAAAAGCGGTTAGCAAAAATCCCGCAATAACCCCAAGCTGCAAAAAACAGTGCAGGGACTAAAATTGCAACGCCAATTATTTGCAAACTGTAGTGAGTGTAATACCCAAGGGAGATAAATACCACGGCTAGCACAAATAGTGCTAAGCCGCGAAAAAAGCGCTTTAAGCTAAGTTTAGGGTTACTCCCTAAACGATAGATAAGTGGCTTTAGCATTTATAATAATTAATAGTAAGAGTGATCGCCCGCTTCGTGCTCTGTGATATCAGCAACACCGGTGATTTCTTCAAATTTAGCGATCATTTCTTTCTCGATGCCTTCTTTTAGCGTTACATCGATCATAGAGCAACCATTACAACCACCACCAAACTGAAGTATAGCAATGCCTGCAGCTGTTATTTCTACTAGACTTACTTGGCCGCCATGGTTTGCTAGTTGCGGGTTTACTTCAGTTTCAAGCATGTGCTGCACGCGTTCATTTAATGATGCATCATCACCAATTTTACGAGCTTTAGCATTCGGCGCTTTTAGCGTTAATTGAGTGCCCATTTTGTCAGTAACAAAATCGATCTCGGCTTCTTCTAAAAATGGCGCACTTTCTGCATCTACAACAGCATCAAAACCATTGAAATTTAGACGAATATCGCTGGCTTCAACAGCGTCTTCTGGACAATAAGACACACCACATTCCGCTTGTGATGAACCAGGGTTTACAACAAAAACACGAATATTGGTTTGTTGTGATTGATCTGCTAATAGTTTAGCAAAATGCGCTTGCGCTGTTTCGGAAATAGAAATCATAAAAACGGCTTTATACCTGACTAAATTACTCGGATACTGCATATCATACTCCGCTCATCGTGTTGCGGCTAGTGTTGAGCGTAAAAAGTTGGCATCTATTTTAAGCAATGGTAGCGTGCAATTAACAAACATTTTTAGAGTGATTTATATGCGGTTCATGTTAACAATAATGGTGGTACTACTGAGTTTTTCAAGTATGGCAAAGCCACTATCTTATTATTTTGAGCAAGATGTTCAATTTGACCCTACCATTCCCCCCCCTGAAGCAGTGCTAGGTTATCAAGTGGGGGAGTGGCATGTAAGACACGACCAGTTAGTGCGCTATATGGAGGTACTTGCGAAAAAAAGTGACCGCATAAACTTTGAAATTATTGGCCGTACACATGAGCAACGCCCGCTTGTGATGCTAACAATTACTGCCGCCAACAAGTTGCCAAACATAGAGCAAACTCGCCAAGCTCATTTGGCGCGTTTAAGTAACAACAGTGACAAAACTAAAGACCAACCTGCTGTTGTCTGGATGGGTTATAGTGTACACGGCAATGAATCATCGGGCAGCAACGCTTCATTATTGGTAGCCTATTATTTAGCAGCTGCTCAAGGTGCTGAAATAGATGAGCTATTAAATAATACGGTTATTTTACTCGACCCTTCACTTAATCCTGATGGGCTTGCTCGTTTTGCTAATTGGGCCAACAGTAACCGAGGTATGAACTTATCGTCTGATCCTAAGACCCGTGAACATGTTGAAAATTGGCCAAGTAGCCGTACTAACCATTATTGGTTTGATTTAAATCGTGACTGGTTATTACTACAGCATCCTGAATCGCGCGCGCGAATTGCCAAATTTCATCAGTGGAAACCAAATATTTTAACTGACTTTCATGAAATGGGGCCAAATAGCAGTTACTTTTTTCAGCCAGGTATCCCAAGTCGTAAACACCCAATAACACCAGATGAAAATGTAACTTTAACGAAAGCGATTGCCAACTATCATGCAAAAACTTTAGATGAAAATAACGCACTTTATTTTACAGAAGAAAGTTTTGACGATTTTTATTACGGAAAAGGCTCAACTTATCCCGACGTAAATGGTGGTGTAGGCATTTTATTCGAGCAAGCGAGTTCTCGTGGGCATATTCAAGAAACTATAAACGGACCTTTAAGCTTTGCATTTACTATTAAAAATCAGCTATTAACGAGCTTATCAACCTTTAAAGCAGCCATTGATAATCGCCAGGCGTTACTAGATTACCAAGCGAAGTTTTATAATCAGGCAGCTGATTTAGCCAGTGACGAGAGCTTTGAAGGTTATGTTGTTGAAGGCGCGAGCGACAACACCCGTACTAAGCACTTTTTAGAATTACTAAAACAGCATCAAATTAACGCTTACCCACTTACTAAACCATTAAAAGCAAATGGAAAAAGTTTTAGTACTCATAGTTATTTTGTGCCATTAGCGCAACCGCAATACCGTTTAGTAAAAGCTATTTTTAGTGAGCAAAAAAACTTTGCTGATAATACATTCTATGATGTTTCGGGTTGGACTCTAGCGCATGCTTTTAATTTACCGTTTGCAAAAGTTAAAAGCAATTGGGGCTTAGATGTTGCAGATACTGCTTGGAATAAAGCGGTAAAAACATCTTTTTCCGATTTAAAAAATGGTTATGCCTTTGGTTTTGCATGGGACGATTATTTAGCCCCTAAAATGCTCAATACTTTACTTAAACAAGGTATTAAAGCACGCGTTGCATTGAGCTCATTAACTGCTAAATCAACATCGGGGGAAGTAAACTTCGAACCAGGTAGTATTATTATTCCAGCTGGCCTACAAACAAATATCGATTGGGTTGCCCAGCTTAGTAAAGCACAAAGTGAATTTGGTATTGCAATTAAACCAATTACATCAGGTTTAACAAGTAAAGGCGCTGATTTAGGTTCACGATCAATGGCCGTTGTTAGTGCGCCAAAGGTACTGCTTATTGGTGGGCAGGGCGCGAGCCAGTACGAAGTAGGCGAAGTGTGGTATTACCTAGATCGCTTTGTTGGCGCAGCGCCAACAATTGTTGAAATGAACCGCTTTAGCTCACTTGAGCTAAGTGATTACAGCCATATTGTACTTGCTCATGGCAATTACAATAGCTTATCTGACACTGATAAAGTGGCAATTAAAAGCTGGGTAAGAAAAGGTGGTGTTATTTGGGGTCACAAAGGCGGCGCTAAATTTTTAGTTGATCAGCAAATTCTTAAAGCAAGTTATCTATCACGACAAGATGTAGCGAGCGCATTTAATACGACAGGTTTAAGTTATGGCGACAAAGATCATTTAGCTGGACGTCAGCGCATTGCAGGTGCCATTTTTAATACCCATGTAGATTTAACTCACCCACTTAGTTTTTCACTTAATCGTAATAAATTACCGGTATTTAAAAACAGCACATGGTTACTTGAAGCTTCCGATGCGCCGTTCGTAAATGTACTTACCTACACTAAAAAACCATTATTGGCAGGTTTTACTGATGCCGTTAATGTTGAGCAAGTTTCCGGCGGCGCCGGTTTAATTGCACACTCATACGGGCGAGGTACAGTGATAGGTATGACCGACGATCCTGTATTTAGAGGTTACTGGTATGGTACTAGTCGACTGCTAAGCAATGCTTTATTTTTTGGTCACACGTTTCGCGCAAATGGTGGGTAGTATTTTTTAATTACTAAATTGGCGTTAAACAGGTTACAAAAGCCCATACTTGTTTAGCGCCAGCTTGTTTTAATGTATGAGTCGCTGCATTTAATGTAGCGCCCGTTGTCATTACATCATCAACAATAGCGACGGTTTTACCGCGCATATCCTGTGTACAAATAAAGGCATTTTTTAAATTTTTCATACGCTTTGCTTTTGATAGTTTTGACTGAGCCTGTGTTTTTTTGTCGCGAATAAGTACGTTACTCAATGGTAAGTAATTAGTTAAACATGGATACCATACTTGGCTGACTTGATTAAATCCACGCTCCAAAAAACGATTTTTATGCAGTGGTAAAATAACAAAAGCATCAGGTAAGTTTTGGCTCTGAGCAAACAGTTGTACAAGCTGTTTTTTAATGACTTGCTGCAATGCCTTTTTATAATGAATTTGGTTATTAAATTTAAGTTGCTTAAGCCAGTGCTCAAATGGAGGTTGATAAAATGCGCATGCAAATAACATATCAAACTCACAATTGGGAAACATTTCAACAATATCGGGGCGATGAAGTAAATTGGTATGCTCGTTTAAATTAAACAATGGCAAGTCTTCTAAACAATGTTCACACAGTCCTAATGATGCGTTAATAATACACTGGCACTGAACGCAATAAGTAGGAAATAACCAATCAAAAATGGCTTTATTCATTGATTTGAACCGTACATTGCAATCATCTCTTTAATCGTTATTATGAGCTTAAGTTTGGTAAAGGTTAGGCAAATATGCAAAACGAATTAGTGTTATTACATGGTTGGGGAATGAATCAGGGGGTATGGCAGTTGGTTCAGCCAGAGCTTGAATTTTTATATTCAGGGAATGTACGCAGCCTTGACCTACCTGGGTTCGGTAATAGTATTGCTTGCCCAAGCCCTTATACACTCCATGATGCAGCCGCACTTTTGAGTGAACAACTACAACCACAATCAATTTTAATGGGCTGGTCATTAGGAGGCTTATTTGCACTGTATATTGCTAAGCATTGGCCTGAAAAAGTGTCAAAAGTAATATTGGTTGCATCAACGCCATTTTTTGCAGAGCAAATAGATTGGCCTGGTATTAATTCCAAAGTATTAGAACAATTTAAAGACCAACTAGTTAATCATAGAGAAAAAACGATAGAGCGATTTTTAGCAATTCAAGCGATGGGAAGTGAGTCGGCAAGGGATGATATAAAGCAACTTAAACTATTACTAAATCAGTACAGCGCACCAAATACTGAAGCGCTTATGGCAGGTTTGGATATTTTAAAAAACGAAGACTTGCGTGAGTTATTTACTCGTTGCCCGGTCTCTATTAAAGGTATATTCGGGCGTTTAGATGCACTTGTACCTTATAAAGTGATTGCGGAAATATCAGCACTAAATACTGAGTTTGAATATGAAGTGCTTGATAAAGCATCGCACGCCCCATTTATTTCTCATAAGAGAGAGTTTTTATCTGTCGTTAAATCAATGCTTTAAAATTGAGCTGAAAATAGCGCAGTTTAAAGCTTTATTTTGTGCATAACCTGAGCGATAATTAAGCAATGTTAATTTGGTGGAGGTTTTAATATGCCAATCGGATCTGTATTTAATAACGGTGTTGAAGGATTTAATCGTGCTAGCCAAGGTATCGAAAAGGCCAGTGCTGAGATTAATCGTGCCAATATTGAACAGCAAGACGACGCGCAGTTAGCGCAGCAACGTCAGCTTACGGCAGCACGCCCTGAAGAAGCTATTACTGCACCTGTAGCACAGCCTGCTCGTGTTGATGAAGCGCTTGTTAACTTAAAAGTTGAAGAGTTTAATGCCAAGGCAAATACGCAATCAATTCAAACCGCCGATGATGTACTTGGCACGTTAATCGATATTAAAGTTTAGTATTATGAATATTGTCACGCCATTTCCATCTATCAATATAAACACTGCAAATGTTTATACGGAAACTGCACGACGTGACAACCAACTACGCGAAGTCATTCCTGCACCAGCATCAAGTAGCGCAAGTAATACCGAAACTAAAGCCCAAAGTGACGCTGAAAAAGCGAAGTTGCCAGGTGGAAGTGATAGCGTAACATATGATGCAACGGGAAAAACAACAGACGAAAAATCAGTTCAACAACGCGATGAAAACTCAGAAAACCCTGAAGGCTCTGAACAAGAAAACGAAGCAAGTGAGCAACAAGAATTAGAGCAAGAAGAGCTGCAATTAGAGCAAGAACAGCTACAAATTAAAGAGCTAAAGGCTCGAGATACCGAAGTCAGAATACACGAACAAGCGCATGCCTCTGTAGGTGGACAACATGCAGGTTCGCCAAGTTATGAATATCAACGCGGGCCCGATGGTACTAATTACGCAGTTGGCGGAGAAGTACAAATTGATGTATCAGAAATACCCGGCGACCCACAAGCGACGATTGATAAAATGCAAACGGTGCGCGCTGCTGCATTAGCACCTGCTGAGCCTTCGGGAGCTGATCGCTCTATTGCTGCAGATGCTACGCAAAAGCTAGCAGCGGCTCAGGCTGAGCTTGCACAACCTGAAAAAGAAGATGACGAAGACGCAAAAAGTAAACTTGAAGCTTCATTCTCTAGCGATGAAAGCAGCGATACAAAAACAGCTAAAAGTGACGAGCAAACACGTGATGCCGATGTTGAGGCACGTGCAGGGCGTATTGCTAACTTTTATCAAATGGCGACATCGCCAGCGAGCCAAAGTAGTTTTTCAGCGTTAAGTTAATAATCTAGCAAAACATAACCACAAAAAAACCGCTTACGCGGTTTTTTTCGTTTTAGCTTAGCTGTACAACTATTATTTTTTTACTTTAGCATTAGCGAACGCATCGGCAAATGCATTACCCATTAACGCATTACCATTGTCACGTTTAGGCTTTGCAGCACGAGTTTGTGGCTTTTGCGTAGCTGGAGCTGCTGACTTATTACTTGTGTCAATTTCGTCATCTAAGCGCATAGTAAAGCTTATGCGCTTACGTGCAGCGTCTACCTCAACTACTTTAACCTTTACAATATCACCAGCTTTAACTACTTCGCGCGGATCTGATATAAATTTATTCGTGATTGCTGAAATATGCACTAAACCATCTTGGTGAACACCTACATCAACAAACGCACCAAAATTAGCAACGTTTGAAACCACGCCTTCTAAAATCATACCTGGTTTTAAATCACTAATTTTTTCAACACCGGCTTTAAACTCAGCTGTTTTAAATTCAGGACGAGGATCTCGACCTGGTTTATCAAGCTCAGTAATAATGTCGGTAACGGTTGGTAAGCCAAATTTTTCGTCAGTGTAATCGTTAGCAGCAAGTTTAGTTAAAAAGTCGCTGTTACCAATTAGGTTACTGACATCGACGCTATTGCGTTCACAAATACGTTTAACAACAGGATAAGCTTCAGGGTGAACTGATGAGTTATCTAGCGGATCGCTACCATTGTTAATACGTAAAAAACCAGCCGCTTGTTCAAATGCTTTTGGCCCTAAACGCTCAACCTTTTTAAGCTCACTACGTTTAGTAAATGTGCCGTTAGCATCGCGATAATTAACGATATTTTGCGCTAATGTTTTGTTCAAACCAGATACGCGTGTAAGTAGCGGTACCGATGCCATGTTTAAATCTACGCCTACTGAGTTTACACAGTCTTCAACAACGGAGATAAGGCTTTGGCCTAATTGGCTTTGCGATACATCGTGTTGGTATTGGCCAACACCAATTGATTTTGGCTCAATTTTAACAAGTTCAGCAAGAGGATCTTGTAGGCGGCGCGCAATAGAAACAGCGCCTCGTATAGAAACATCTAAATCTGGAAATTCATTAGCTGCAAATTCAGAAGCTGAGTAAACCGATGCACCCGCTTCGCTAACCATAATTTTACTAAGTTTAAGTTCGCTGTTTGCTTTGATAAGTTCAGCAACTAACTTATCTGACTCGCGTGATGCAGTACCGTTACCAATCGCAATTAGCTCAACTTTATGCTGACGACAAAGTTGCTCTAACGTACGCACTGATTTATCCCAATGATTTTGTGGTGCATGAGGGAAAATAGTTTGTGTAGCTAGTAATTTACCTGTGCTATCAACAACGGCAATCTTACAGCCAGTTCGAAGGCCTGGATCAAGACCTAAAGTAGTACGAGGGCCTGCAGGTGCTGCCATTAATAAATCTTTTAAGTTTTTAGCAAATACGTCGATTGCACCAGCTTCTGCTTTTTCGCGCATGGCTGCAAAAAATTCGTTTTCTAAATGCAGCCCTAATTTAATTTTCCACGCCCATTGCACAACGTTTAATAACCAAGGACTTGCCGCTTTATATTTAATATCTAAACGGTAATGCTCAGCAATCATGTTGGCACAAAGTTGCGCTGAATTTTCAGCACTAGGCTCAGGGTTAACATTTAACTGAAGTACACCTTCATTTCGAGCTCTCAGCATTGCAAGTGCGCGATGCGAAGGTACTTTTTTTAGAAGCTCTTGGTGTTCAAAGTAATCACGGTATTTAGTGCCAGCTTGTTCTTGGCCTTTAATAACGGTACTTTGAATTGCGCCATTTTGGCTAATGTGGCTTCTAAATTTAGCAAGTAGTTTTGCGTCTTCAGCAAAGCGCTCCATTAAAATAAACTTAGCACCTTCAAGCACTGCCTTTATATCAGCAAAGCCTTTTTCGATATTTATAAACTGTTCAGCTTGTTGTTCAGGATCAAGGTTAGCATTTTTAAACAGTGCATCAGCAAGTGGCTCTAATCCGGCCTCAATTGCTATTTGGCCTTTAGTACGGCGCTTCGCTTTATACGGGAGATATAAATCTTCAAGTTCAGTTTTGCTTTGCGCAGTACTAATATCTGCCTTTAACTCTGCTGTTAATTTATTTTGAGATTCGATGGTTGATAAAATAAAGCTGCGGCGTTCTTCTAGTTCACGTAAATATGATAAACGCTGTTCTAAAAGTCGTAATTGGGTGTCATCTAAGCCACCGGTTACTTCCTTTCTATAACGAGCAATAAAAGGCACAGTAGCACCTTCATCAAGTAACTTTGTTGCAGCAACAACTTGCTGTTGTTGTGCATTTAGCTCACCGGCTAAACGTGCAGAGATATCGCTCATGCAAAAACCTTTTTAAACAAAAATAAGACCAGTTAGTAAGTTAACTGATACGACTAATTGCTTGAATAATATCACACGAGGTTGTAATAAAAAGCTCTTAAAGCAAGCTATTTTCCTTGCTTTAAGATGGTTGGCTTGATTGGGTAATTATAGCGTTAAAAGAGCCCCTAGTGAGGGTGCTCTATGTTTTCTAATACTTCACTGAATGAATTAGCTATGGGGGTAATATGCAGAGGGATATGTAGCGCTTTAGTAATTTGACGTGCTGAGATTAAACCGCAAATTTCATTGTCAGTTGTAGTCACTAATAAAAACATCACCCCTTGATGCTCCATTGTTTGCAACGCATCACCAATACATGCGTAGCTTAAGCTTTGCATACTTACACTCATTAACTGACTTATTGGTGTCATTATGTGGCGTAAGCTAACTTCATTACGCGGTGTATTTAAACGCTGGGCAATAATCGTGATTTTTGAGCTTTGTAAATCAGCACTTGAAACTATTCCAATTAATTTTTGGTTGTCGTCCGTTACTAAGACAAAATCAGATTGTTGAGCGCTAATCTGTTTTAGTGCTGCTTCAATTGTTGTTTCATACTGGGCGCGGACAGGTGTTTTTTGAGTGAAATTATTTACCACTTTTAATGCCGGAGAGGCTAAATCAATTAATGGTTGGTCATCTGCAAATGTGCTTGCAATAACGCCGTGAGAAATGCTTTGAGTACGTAATTCTTTAAAGTTAGACATAGTAGTCACCTTAGTCGTTATAAAATTTAATTAAGTTGTAAAATAATGAATTAAATTAAATAGCTAGGTGGTCCGCGTTGGTATGCAGTGCTAAAAGGTCTGTTTAGATTAGTGCTCTTATAAAAAGAATCTACGACATTAGGAAGTGGTTGAGGCGACCTAAAGGTAATAGTATTAACGTGAGAGTCTACGTCAAAATCGAGGTTTGCCTGGTCAGGAATGTCACAAGCAATAAAGTGATTAGATAGTTTAGCGTTATCAAGGTTTACGTCAGTGTTGCTGGCATGCAGCGTCAAACTTACACTCATTAAAAGTGCAAACAATACGGCATTATTTAATATGCGCTGTACTATGTTTGACATAACCACGACCTTAATTAACTGCTTTCAAATTAAACAAATCAACTTGAATAATTCATTTATAGCTTATTGACCTAATTTACACAATCAAAAGTTAACATGATCTGAATCAAAACTTTTTATTTCTTTTTTTGGTAATCAATACTGTTTACATACCATTGCTTTTTACCCTGAGGAGTAGGTACTTCAAAGTCGTCATCTACTTGCTTTTTAATCAATGCACGCGCCATAGGTGAGTCTATTGATATGTAATCTTTTCGGTCGTAAATTTCATCAGGTCCGACAATTCTGAATTTTTTAGTTTCACCTTCTTCGTTTTCAATTTCGACCCATGCACCAAAAAACACTTTTCCATCTTGAACGGGAGAGTAGTCGATGATTTTTAAATCAGGTATGCGTTTGCGTAAATAGCGTACACGACGGTCAATTTGGCGTAGCAAACGCTTGTTATATTGATAGTCAGCGTTCTCAGAGCGATCTCCGAGACTGGCCGCCCAGCTGACTATTTTTGTTACTTCTGGGCGTTTAACGTTCCATAGTTGGTCGTGTTCTTGTTGTAATTGTAAGTAACCTTCGCGGGTAACTAAATTTGTTTTCATGGCCAATTCTTTATTAACTCTAATGGTGTGCACGTTATTAAATTTGCCAAAACTTGTCGAGCGTAAAATGTAATAAAGTACGAGCAAGTAAGCTTTGAAATGTTCAGTAACAATCTAAGCAAGTAATTAGTTTTTGATTATTAAGTTTTTCATTTATATTAACTAGTAATTGGATATAAAAATAAGAAAGAGATAATGGGACACGAAACCACAAAAGTATTAGTTGTTGATGACGATATGCGCTTACGCAGTTTGCTTGAACGTTACTTAGTAGAGCAAGGTTTTATTGTTAGAACCGCAGGAAATTCGGAGCAAATGGACAGGCTCCTTGAACGTGAAAATTTTCATCTAATGGTTCTCGATTTAATGCTTCCAGGTGAAGATGGATTGTCAATTTGTCGCAGGTTACGCCAAAAAGAAAATGAAATCCCTATTGTTATGCTCACCGCTAAAGGCGACGAAGTAGACCGTATTATTGGTCTTGAACTTGGCGCTGACGATTACATTCCAAAACCATTTAATCCACGTGAGCTACTTGCTCGCATAAAAGCAATTTTGCGCCGCCGCGCAAAAGAAGTGCCAGGTGCTCCAGCTGCTGAAGAAAATTTGATCGCTTTTGGTAAATTTACGCTTAATTTAGCAACGCGCGAAATGAGTGAAGGGGACAAAACAATATCGCTTACCAGTGGTGAGTTTGCCGTGCTTAAAGCGCTTGTTTCGCATCCACGAGAGCCACTTAGCCGCGATAAGCTAATGAACTTAGCGCGTGGGCGTGATTACAGTGCGCTTGAGCGAAGTATTGATGTGCAAGTGTCGCGACTTCGACGCATGATTGAAATTGATGCTGCCAATCCGCGTTATATTCAAACCGTATGGGGTTTGGGGTATGTATTTGTTCCTGATGGTGAAAAGTAATTTATATGGGATTTTTTCCGCGTAGTGCGTTTGGACAAACGGTTTTTTTGGTAGCCGCATTATTACTAATAAACCAAATAGTGTCTTACGTTACAGTAAGCTTATACGTTGTAAAGCCTACAATTGAGCAAGTAAATTTAATGCTCGCAAAGCAAATAAAAACCGTATTTATAGATTGGGAAGACGGCATTGAGATAAACGACGAGGTTTCAGAAAAGTTTTTTGAAATCACTGGAATTGAAGTAATGACTCAACGTGAGGCAATGCGTAATGGGCTAGGGCAAACTCGTGAGTATTCAGGGTTATCGCGCAGTATGACGAAACAGTTAAATGGCTTCTCGCGTGTGCGCATTAGCCAAACTGGTCCACTCATATATTGGGTCGAAGCCCCTCAAGCCCCAGGTTACTGGGTTAAAGTACCGTTAACTGGTTTCCAAGAGAATAATTTAGAATTTTTAACTTTTTATTTATCAAGCATCGGATTTTTAAGTGTGTTAGGTGGGTGGTTGTTTGCAAGGCACCTCAATAGGCCGCTTAAAGCGTTACAACAAGCCGCAATAAAAGTTGGTAAAGGTGATTTTACTACCAAGTTAGCAGAGGAGGGTTCAACAGAAGTGATAGAAGTAACGCGCGCGTTTAATCAGATGTCGCGGGGTATTGCTGCACTTGAGAATGACCGCCGTTTATTAATGGCTGGTGTGTCACATGATTTACGCACGCCGCTTACACGCATTCGTTTAGCGACTGAAATGATGGCTGAAGCTGATGAGTACTTACGCGAAGGTATCATTTACGATATTGAAGACATGAACGGTATTATCGACCAGTTTATCGAGTACTTACGCCATCATAAGCGTGAAGAACTAACCTGTGAAAATATAAATGCACTGGTGGCTGAAGTTATTCATTCGGAGCTAAAGCATCAACGTGTAATTACGTTTAAAGAGAACCCAAGTATTGGTAATATACCGCTAAGCTCTGTGGCTATTAAGCGTGTAATAACAAACATGATTGGTAATGCGCTGCGTTATTCACAAGATGATATAGAAGTACTTAGTTATTTTAGTCCAAATAAAAAATATGTCGTTATTGCAGTAAACGATAATGGCCCCGGCATTCCTGAAAGTGAGTTAGAGTCTGTGTTCGAACCATTTAAGCAAGGTGATGCTGCTCGAGGGAGCGAAGGCAGTGGTTTAGGGCTGGCAATTATCAAGCGTATAGTAGATATGCACGATGGAAAAGTGATGCTTGAAAATCGTCCCGAAGGCGGGCTAAGTGCGCAAATATACTTGCCTATAAAAGTAACTAACCAAGCTGTTTAAAGCGAATAGCTGTGTAGTTACTAACTGTAAACTAAGTGTTTAATACCAAATGGACTTACAAGGTATAAGCCATATGATTACCTCCACATATTTCAAAATACATGTGCTATGTACGGTCAGGCATTAATCGTTTTTATTAGGGTATTGTATACAGCTTTTTCGTAGAGCTTTTTATAATGGAGCAAAATAGAGTGTTTGTATCGCTTCTTAGCATGCTTTTGAGCTGTTACATCATTAATACATTAATACCAATTCGTAATAATCTTTGAGCAATTTGAGAGCTTAAACTTGACGCTAACTGTGTTAAATATTTCTTATATAGAACAACTAAATAACGAATTTTTGCCTTATTATCGACACTGTTTTCTTACCTCAAAATAGCTTACTTAATTAAGCAGATTGGTATTACGAAGATTAA
>NZ_JJNY01000042.1:0-65594 GCF_000690035.1 Pseudoalteromonas sp. S3431 | reverse complement strand
AGGGCCTGTTGACCTTTCAGGATTAAAATTTGTTCAATTTAGGGGCTATTTAATCGCGGCGCGAGGTTTGTAACCTAGTGGGCTAAGTAAAAACCGAGCAACAAAGAGTTAATCGTCCCTAGAAAGAACCCAAAGGGCAGTGTATGTTTGGTATTTATGCTGCGTTATCGCCTATTTATGGGGAATGACCACACTACATAGCCTCTGCCTTGCCTAAAAACCAAACACACTACTGCAAATTCAATCGCCAAAATTCAACATACCCTAATGTTGTGTTAAATCATATTCATATTACAACTTGATTAAAGATGCTTATCGGCTTATAAATTTATAATAGCCTTGAAGAGAAATTCGCTCTTTGCTAGCCGGCTTTTGATTATTTTTATTTGCATGCAAGCATGAAAAATAACGCATAAGCTGTTACCGAACCGCTAAGCTATAAATCTAGGAGCGATTAAATTGCGCCTAGATTTAATAAATTTCAATCCTTAAAGACTAACAAGTCCTAATATTTAAGCATTAATTAAGCTACTTAAAAATGCTCTTTTTTTACTTAATCAAGTAAATTAATACTTTTAATAGCAAACTAAATTTTAACGTTCACTGAATTTTTAAATTTAGGGCTTTTAAATGAAAGAATCATGAATTTGGCCATATAAACAGCGTTTTAAATACAAATTCATTTACATTTAATATTTAACTCATACACTACTAGCTGTATGATCACGCTTCAAATTAGTTAGTCTTCAAATAATTACGGTATTACTTTTTACTTAATATTTAAAGACTAATGTAATTCGATATGACGCCGAATTTATTTTGGCTTGTTAGGACAACTAAAGAGGTATTGCATGAAGGAAAATCATGACAAATATAGTATTGACAACACGGATTACACCGTAGGTCAGGACAACGTACAAAAGTGGGGGTTTGATATTCACAACCCTGTTTTTGGAACTAGTGCGGGCCTGATTGTCATCTTTTTAATCGCCATACTTGTTACCGACCCACAAACTGCAAAAACAGCGCTTGATAGTATCAAGACCGATATTATTAATAATTTTGATGCCCTATTTATGTGGGCTGCTAACTTCTTTGTACTCTTTTGTTTAGCACTTATTGTTTCTCCTTACGGTAATATTCGCCTTGGTGGTGATGACGCTAAACCTTCTCACTCTCGCGTTTCATGGCTTGCTATGTTATTTGCTGCCGGTATGGGTATCGGCCTTATGTTTTGGGGCGTTGCTGAACCAGTTGCTTACTTTACTGGTTGGTACGAAACACCGCTTAATGTAGCCGCTAATACACCAGAAGCTGCAAAATTAGCAATGGGCGCAACTATGTTTCATTGGGGTCTTCACCCTTGGGCTATTTACGCTGTTGTTGGTTTATCTCTTGCATTTTTTACCTATAACAAAGGTTTACCACTTTCAATTCGTTCTATTTTTTACCCTATATTAGGTGATAGAGCGTGGGGTTGGCCTGGTCATATCATTGATATCTTAGCTGTACTTGCTACGTTATTTGGCCTTGCAACATCTTTAGGTTTAGGTGCGCAGCAAGCTTCTGCAGGCATTAACCATGTATTTGGTACAGAAGGTGGCATTGGCTCTCAAATTCTAGTTATTGCGGGTGTAACACTTTTAGCCATTGTCTCTGTGGTTCGTGGTATTGACGGTGGTGTGAAACTACTAAGTAATGTAAATATGCTAATTGCGTTTTCATTATTATTGTTTGTATGTTTAGTAGGCTTTGCTGTAGCAATGGGTAATGTACCCACTACCGTGATGGGCTATGTAGAAAATATTATTCCATTGAGTAATCCTCACGGTCGTGAAGACGAAACATGGATGCATGGTTGGACTGTGTTTTACTGGGCTTGGTGGATTTCCTGGTCACCGTTTGTAGGTATGTTTATCGCGCGTGTATCACGTGGTCGTACAATTCGTGAATTCTTAATTGCGGTTTTACTTATTCCTACTCTAGTTACTGTTTTATGGATGTCTATTTACGGTGGTATTGCGATTGATCAAGTAGTTAATGGTGTTGGTGCGTTAGGCACTAATGGTTTAACTGATGTACCTTTAGCTATGTTCCAAATGCTTGATGAATTACCTTTATCTAATATTTTATCGTTTATTGCAATTTTATTAGTGTTGGTATTTTTCATTACGTCATCTGACTCTGGTTCATTAGTAATTGATTCAATTACAGCTGGCGGTAAAATTGATGCACCGGTACCACAACGTATATTTTGGGCATCGGTTGAGGGCGCAATTGCAGCTGCTTTACTTTGGATTGGTGGCACACAAGCAATTGAAGCACTACAAGCAGGCGCTGTCTCTACAGGCTTGCCATTTACTATTGTATTATTATTTATGTGTTTAAGTTTAGTTTTAGGTTTACGAACTGAGCCTCGCCCAGTTAAATAATACTTTTAGTAAGTAACACTTTTAATTAGTAACGAAAACGCCGCAATTTTTGCGGCGTTTTTTTGTTTGGTCATTAAAAGCTAGAACCACAGCTCTGAGATTGGAGTATCTACACGATAATGATAACTCAGTTGCGCTTGTAAAAGTTCTGCTGTAGCAAGTGCATCCGTTAACGCATTGTGATTTTGATATGCTGGTAGGGAATAACGCGCACGGCAATCTGTTAGCCTAAGAGAACCTAATTTTGTGTTAAACAATCGCCCTAATAAACCCTGCCTTGCTTTTAGTGCTCTTTTTTCTATTTCCATTGTATCAACAAGTGCAAACTCAATACCTTCTTTAAGCCTTAACAATAACGCATTATTTAAAAAGTGACGTTCTATTGCGGCATAATGCACCACGACAACTTTACCACTGAGCGCTTCAAGTAAAGGCTCTATAATTTGATTAAAGTCGGGGGCGTCGTCCACCTCAGAGTGCGTTATTCCATGTATTAAAATAGACTCTTCATGAAGGTTGCGCCTAGGCTGCACAACCCAATGCCGACTGTGCTTACAATAAATGCGCTCTAAATTGAACGGCACTAAACCAACACTCACTATATCGTCGTTTTGGCTATTTAAGCCTGTTGTTTCAAAATCCATTGCTACAAAAGGTACGTCTTTTATTGCAGCTTTGTCTTGATTATAAGCACCCGCATAAAAGTGTTTTAAGAGTTTATTTTTGGTGCTATTGGCAAGCTCGTTATACCTAGCTTGCCAATCAATTGCTTTATGATTACGCGGATTCATAGGCTACTTCACACCAGAGTTTGCTGTGTAGCTAAATTTTAAATAGCTTTGTGCTTTTTCTAAAATGGCAAATGCCTCTTTTAAGTTTCGTTGCTCGAACGGAGAAAGTAAATGTGGATCTAAGTCGTTATCGGGCTCTTCGCCCTTCTCTATTTGCCACGCTTGATGGCGAATTCGCATCATGGCAATATACTCAAGTGCATCACGTAAATCTTGCGCTTTACCCTGTGGTAAAAGTTTCGCTTCAATAATGTCTTCTAGTCGCTCAAACGAATTTTGTTTACGCGAACCAATAGCCAATGCGTGCACGCGAATAACATCAGAAAGAGGTGCAGTCCCTCTTCGCTTTAAGTTCATTGAACGCTTATGTTGGCCATTATGCTCCATAACAAAGCCTTTAAAGAAACCAAGTGGAGGTGTTCTATTTCTAGCATTTGCTGCCATATTAGCTAAAAATACGCGATTTACTTTACTTTGTTTTGCTATAAATATTTTAAGCTCGTCGGCCCACTTGGTTTTACCCCACACACCGTCTAAGTCAAAAAATATAGAACTATTAAGCAGTGCTTGTGGTTTTGGCTGCGCTATCCAATCTGCAAATTGATCGAACCACTGTGAGCGAGTTTTACGCCATTTTTTAAACGACGCCATAATTTCTCCATCACAGTAGGTGTAACCACACTGCGCTAAACCATCACACACAAAATCGGCAATATTTTGAAAATACGCGTTATGTTTTTCGTCGTCGTAACTGTCATCTAAAATAAGCGCGTTGTCTTGATCGGTTACAATAAGTTGCTCGTCTCGAGCCATTGAGCCCAGAGCAATAAAACAGTAAGGCACAGGAGGTGGCCCAAAATTTTCTTCTGCTAATACAAGTAGTCTTTGTTTAAATGTACGCCCTATAACAGCCATGGCTGTACCAACCATGTGTGAGTTTGCATCTTCGTTAACCATACGAACAAACACATTGGGCAATTGGCGCGCATAATGCGCCAAATCCTCTATTGTTTGTTGAGCCAGTATGCCACGCACTAACAGTAAGCTGCTTTGGGATTCATAACGCAAAATATCAGAGAGAGAGATAACTCCTATTGGGCATCTTTTCTGTACGACTGGCAAATGATGTAAGTTATCTCTAAGCATGGCAAGTACTGCTTCGAAAATATAGTCATTAGCATCTAAAAGCACTAAGTTAGTAGACATAATATCTTTTGCTTGCGTGTTAAAGGCAAGCCCTTTAGCCACTACTTTAGTGCGTAAATCCCTATCAGTTATTATACCAACTACTTGTCCATCATCTTCTTCTGGGTCATCATTTATGGGTTTATTTACATCTGTTACCAACACTGACGATACCGCCTCTTCGGTCATTAATTTAGCGATATCTTGTATCGTAGAAGTTGCATCTACGGTGACTACATCTCTGTGAATTAATGATTTTACCTTCGCGGTTGTCAGGTCATTGCCATCAGCTTGCTCGACAATAGCTTGATGCAAACGCACGTTACCGTCTGTTTCGAAGTAATCAGCAAACGCATCAAACTCATCACAGTAACAATTAAAGAGCTCAACATTTATGCAATAAACTAACGTATCTTCCAGAGCAGTTGCAGGAAAACGTACCTTACGGTTCATCAATAAACCCATTTGACCAAATATACCTGCGGTAGCCAAACGATTGTACAGCTCGCCATTTCGGCGGTACATTTCTACAGAGCCACTTCTAATTACATACAAATCAGAAATGTCTTGTCCAAAACTCAAGATATCTGTTTTTGCTCTAAAATAAGCCACTTCTACTTGTTGAGCTAGCTCATTAAGCGCTTTTTGAGGTAAGTCATCAAAAGGAGGATGTTGTGCTAAAAATTGTGCGATTTCAACTTGTTCGGCTTGCATAAATCCCTTCCTGTATGCGCATTAAAATGACTAAATCTGTTTTGCAGATTAACACTATCATCGGGGTGTGAAAACAATTACTGTACAAATTTAGGCACAAAAAAAGAGCCTAAATAGACTCTTTAAATGTGATACTTATTGTATAAATTTATTTACCGCGCTGAGCGTCTTTTTGGGCTTTTTTAGCTTCTTTACGTTGCTGTAAAACAGCTTGTGCTTCATTACCAATATGGCCCTCACCACGCGCTTGCGCTAATTCTATTTGCTTTTGGCGCTCTGCAAAACGTGCGCGTTGTTCGTCCGTAACTTCTTCAATACAATGATGACAAGAGACGCCTTCCATGTATTCAGGCTTTAACTTTTCGTCTTCTGTAATTGGCATACGACACGCGTGGCATTGATCATAAGAGCCTTTTTGTAGGTCATGATCAACCGCAACGCGATTATCAAATACAAAACACTCGCCTTCCCACATGGTTTCTTCTTTTGGCACTTCTTCTAGGTATTTTAAGATACCGCCTTCAAGGTGATAAACTTCATCAAAACCTTGCTCTTTCATGTAGGCTGTCGATTTTTCGCAGCGGATACCGCCGGTACAAAACATCGCCACTTTTTTGTGTTTTTCAGGGTCTAAGTTTTCTTTTGCCCACTGTGGAAATTCGCGGAACGTTTTGGTATTTGGATCGACCGCATTTTGAAATGTACCAATTTCAATTTCGTAATCATTACGTGTATCAATTAAAATTACTTCAGGGTCAGATATAAGTGCGTTCCACTCATTTGGCTTAACATAGCTACCCACAACTTTAAGCGGATCTACGCCTTCAACGCCCATTGTTACAATTTCTTTTTTTAGTTTTACTTTAGTGCGGTAAAACGGACATTCATCGTCGTAAGATTCTTTTGTAACGATGTTTTTTAAATTTGGTTGCTCATCTAGCCATGCTAATAAGTTGTCTATCCCTTCACGTTTTGCAGAAACAGTGCCGTTTATACCTTCGGCAGCGAGCAATAAAGTACCACGTACTTCATTTGCTTCCATCACTTCTAGTAATGGCTTACGGATAGCTTCAAATTCAGGTAAACCTACAAACTTATACAGCGCACATACTACAAAGTGATCGCCCGTTACATTATCTTTATGAACAACAGTCATTATATTTCCTATTTTGCCTTGTTAGCCAATATTGGTGTTTACCGAATCGTAAATCCGGCGCATATGGGGCGCGTATTTTACGCTTTTTTAGTTTAATTGCAAAAAATAGCGCTATAGATTGGTTTTTACTGTTAGCGACCTAGCTGTGTAAGCTATAATGCGCTGATAAATTTATAGAGTTAATTTGCTCATTTTGGAGAAACACACATTGCAGTTTACTGATCTTGGGATTGATACACGCCTTGAAACACAACTAGCACATCAAGGGATCACCCAGCCCACCGATATTCAAGCGCATGCAGTGCCTACCGCACTTGCAGGGCATGACATTTTCGCTCAGTCTAAAACTGGGTCGGGCAAAACCTTGGCGTTTTTATTACCTGCTGTACAAAGGGTTATGAAACAAAAAGCACTCAGCAAACGCGATCCTCGTGTACTTATTGTTGCTCCTACGCGTGAGCTTGCTACGCAAGTATTTACTCAGCTGCGTTTATTAATTGCTGGCACAGCGATTAAGGCAGTTAAAATACTTGGCGGCGAAAACTTTAATGACCAAATAAAAGCACTTAGAAACGACCCACAATTCGTAGTTGCTACACCTGGGCGTTTAGCTGATCACATTACAAAACGCTCATTACAATTGAGCGGACTAGAACTGCTTATTTTTGATGAAGCCGATCGTATTTTAGATTTAGGTTTTACTGAGCAGTTAAAAATGATTAACGAGCAAGCTAATCACCGTTTACGTCAAACGTTATTGTTTTCTGCAACACTTGACCATGCACAAGTAGATGCTCTATCACGTAACCTATTAAAAAAACCAAAGCAAATTACGCTAAGTGCAGCAAATGAGCAACATAGCGATATTAAACAAACGTTATACCTTGCCGATCACCTTGATCATAAAGAAGCGCTATTAGAGCACTTTTTAAACCAAGATGATGTTGGTCAATGTATTATCTTCACAGCAACGCGTTCTGACACGAGCCGTTTGAGTGAAGCGCTTAATGCTAAAGGCTTCAAATCTGTAGCGCTTGCTGGTGATTTAACGCAAAGTAAACGTTTAGATATCATGGATTCGTTTAGTCGCGAAAACTTTAAAATATTGATCACCACCGACGTTGCATCTCGTGGTTTAGATTTACTAAGCGTAACGCATGTTATTAACTTTGATTTACCAAAACACGCTGAAGAATATGTACACCGCATAGGTCGCACAGGACGAGCAGGCTTTAAAGGTAACGCAATCTCATTAGTTGGCCCAAAAGATTGGGCAAGTTATTTAGCTATTAAAGCATTTTTAAATGACGAATTAAAATTTGCGAGCGTAGAGAGCTTAAAAGCTAAGTTTAAAGGTTTAAAAGAGAAAAAACCTGAGGCAGCGTGGGACAAATCTAAAGAAAAAGCCGCCGCTGTTAAAAAGCCTGCATTTAAGCGCAAAGCTAAACCTAAAAAGCCTACAGCACCAATTAAAGCACCGATGAACATTGATGGCGATACACCAATGCGCCGTAAAAAAAAGCCTGAGCAGGAATAATTATGAGTTACCTAGGAACCACACAAACATTATTTGTAAAAGAAGTGAGTAACGAAGGTGCTTACTTAGACGGCCATGATTTAGGTGAAGTATTTTTACCAAAACAAGAAATAAAACATGAGCTTGAAGCGGGCGATAGTATTAGTGTATTTATCTTTTTAGACAATGCTAATTTGGCCACAGCAACAATAAAGAAACCACATGCTCAAGTTGGCGAGTATGCCCTACTGCGCGTTAAAGAAATAAATAGTATTGGGGCGTTTTTAGATTGGGGGCTTGAGAAAGATGTGCTTGCACCTTTTAATGAACAAAAACCACGCATGCAAGAAGGCCATTCTTATTTAGTACGTCTGTACCTTGATAATGCAAGCCAGCGTATTTGTGCCTCAAACAACTTTAATCGTTTCCTGTCAAAAGATGAGCCGCAATATACTCACTTACAAGAAGTGGATTTAATTGTTGCTGGAAAAACAGATATTGGCTACAAAGTATTAATTGAAGAATCGCACTTCGGTGTTGTTTTTTACAATATGGTATTTAAAAGCTTATTTGTGGGTCAAAAGCTTAAAGGCTATATTCAAAAAGTACGTGTCGACGGAAAAATTGATGTTGTACTAGAAAAGCCAGGTATGGGAAAAGTAAGTGACCTTGGTGAAACTATTATGCAAAAACTTAAAAACGAAGGCGGTGTTATTCCACTTGGTGATAAGTCTGATCCTGAAGCAATAAAAAAGATGTTTTCTACCAGTAAGGCTAATTATAAAAAAGCAATTGGTGGCTTATTTAAACAAGAGTTAATAGATATTGAAGCAAAATCAATCCGTTTGAAGTAACAAAAATGCGTTTAGTATACTTACTAAACGCTTTAATTTTTTAGATTAGTTGATTTGAAAATAAGGTTTTTATCGTTTATTAAACCTAAAATATTAACGAAAGTGTATCAACCTAAAATATACTTATAAGGTAAAGTACATTGCGTATATTGCCTGGAATAATCAAGCGCATCTTCTTTAGTTTCTAGATTAAGTGGTGCTAAACGAAATACCTTTTTGTCACAGTCTTGTTTTCGCTCATCGTGATTATCAACACATTCACTTATACTAATATTATGGTTACTTAAGACGCCTTCATTTTTATAACATAAATGATAAGCGTAATCAGCCATCGTCTTTTTAAAATCATATACGTTAATAGGGTAGCTAGAAATAATATCTGTAACCTTTGTCACGCCATCATAAGCTTTACTTGAAAGAACATACTTGTTAACTAAAAAACCCGCAATAATAATGAAAAACAAACCAAAAAACGACTTCAAAATAGATCCCCTACTGAATTTTGATACTATTAATGTAGCATAATATACCAATTAAGTAAGGGCATAGCACTTAACAACTACTTTTTATTGAATTAAGCAATGGACTTGTTAATATCAGTTAATACTCTCAAAGGGTTTTCAGATTGCGTTATAGGCCGTCCAATCACTAAATAATCACTACCAGCATCAATGGCTTGCTTAGGTGTCATGATACGCTTTTGATCGCCTGCTGCACTCCCTTCTGGACGAATACCTGGAGTGATAAGTTTAAAGCTTTCCCCCAGCTCGGATTTAAGTACCTCAGCTTCTTGCGCTGAACATACAACACCGTCAAGTCCAGCCTCTTGAGCAAGTTTAGCTAAATAGATAACTTGCTCTTTCGCCGGCTTATCAATACCTAAACGCTCAAGCTCTTTTTCATCCATGCTTGTTAAAACAGTCACAGCAATTAGCAAAGGTGCTTTATCACCAAATTTTTCTAGGGCCATTTTAGCTTTATTCATCATTTCAAAGCCACCAGATGCATGTACATTAACCATCCATACTCCCATTTTTGCAGCTGCAGTCACAGCCTTTGCAACTGTATTAGGAATGTCATGAAACTTTAAGTCTAGGAAAACATCAAAGCCTAAATCAATTAGTTCTTTAACAAAAGTAGGACCAAAATAAGTAAACATCTCTTTGCCAACTTTAAGGCGACATGTCTCTGGTGAAAGTTGCTTAACAAAGTCTAGAGCTATTTGTTGATCGTCGTAATCTAATGCTATAAGAATTTTTTTTGAGTGTTCAAAAGACATAACTATCCTAATGTATGGCTATAAAGTAACTATAAATAGATCTAATGCGATATCTTCAGCAGGTGATTTTAAGTGTTGATAAATGAAATTTATATAGACTGTGTTTTACAAAAATTTCAACTAAGTAAACACTCAGTTTAATTTGCTAAAATGATCATCTTTAAATCCAGTATTATTAAAGGGGTTATTAAAATCCGTCTAATCCTCTACTTGGAACAATAGTTTCCCAATGTTTACAAGAAGGGCAATTCCAATAAATCGTGTAGCTAGTAAAGCCACAGTGCTGACATTGAAAGTCAGGTTTAGTCGCTATGTAAGAAGTAACCAATTTATCAATTTGATTCAGTACTTCTTTTGTGTTTTTGTTTTGATCACCCATCAATTGCAGTAAAAAACTAAAACCACGAATAGTAGGTTGACGTTTTAAACTATCAGTTAAAAAATCAAAAGCTTGTTTTGTATGCCCTTGTTCTAGCAAAGCTTGGCAGTGTTTTATTTTTATTAATACACCGCCCTTTTCTAACAAGTCACCTACTAGCTCATGAAATTGATGCGTTAAATTTAATTGTTTATAACTATGTGCGAGCTGATCAATAAATAGCGGAGCAAACAAAGTAAATTGAGTAACAAGTTCACGCCAGTAATAAATTGCTTTAACGTAGTCTTCTTTTATATAAGCCAATAAACCTAATTCGTACAGAGGACGCACTGCTTTATAATTTAAGCTAATTGCTTTTCTCATTAATTGTGGATTATCATCACTCAGAGCAGATTCGCAATAAAAATTAGCAATAGCTTTGAATTGCTGTTCTTTAGAAAATAACTCGCTATGGGCTTCAAACATATTAATACCTTTTTCCCATTCGCGAGTTTGCGAATACAAAGTTATAATAGGTTCGAGCGCTTCAACATGCCCTGCTTTAACTAGCCAGACTAAATGTTCTTCAGCACCATCAAGTAAACCAGCCATAATATAGTCTTCAGCAAGTTCTAAACGGCTTGTTGCAGCTTGTTGTTCATTTAAGCTTGGGTGTTTTAAAAGTAGTTCATGGATTTTTATTGCGCGGTCTAGTTCACCTCGACGGCGAAACATAGTGGCAAGTGTAGAATAGTGCTCGACTGAATCAGCCGAAACTTCAAGCAAGTTAATTAAATGCTCTAAGCCCTGGTCTTCTTCTCTATCGAGTAAAAACTTTAAGCCTTTACTGTATTCAGAGGTAATCTGACGATTAAGTAAGTGAGCTTGGTTTTTAGCACTGTTTTTCCCCATAATCCAACCGTAACCGGCTGCAACAGGGAGTAATAAAAACAAAAGCTCAATCATAATTAAATGTCTTTATTAGCAGCAAGCTTTTTTTTATCTTCTTCAGGTACTAATAACTTTTTCAACCGATAGTTTTGCCACTTCAATTGTGAAAATAATTTAAAGCTAATAAAAAAACCGATCAAAACACCCAGTAAAAAGCAAATACTTATTATTACAGCTAAAGGTAATGTATTACTGGCAATAATATAATTAATTTGTACTAATTGTGGATTTTGAGAACCCAATACAAATGCGCTAATTAGGCATAGCGCAACCAGAATAATTTTTAAGACCTTAAACAAGTAACTACTCCACTAAGTTAACTAGGCAATACTTTCATTCACGCGGTCGCGTAATTCTTTACCCGGTTTAAAATGAGGTACATGCTTTCCGTCAAGCTCAACTGTATCGCCAGTCTTAGGGTTACGACCTGTGCGAGGAGCACGGAAATGCAAAGAGAAACTACCAAAACCTCTGATCTCAATACGATCTGAAGTAGATAATGAGCCGGCCATTTGTTCAAGAATTTCTTTTACAGCATTCTCAACATCTTTCACTGGAACGTGTGCGTGTTGTTCCGCAAGTGTTTCTATCAATTCTGACTTAGTCATATCGTTTCCTTAAAAAGAAATATAGGAAGGGCAAAAAATGCCCTTCCAACTAAAACTAATTATATATTAGTCTTTTTGTGCATTTGCGAAAGCAGCTGCCATTGCGTTTTCAAACACTGGCTCTTCTTTCTTAAGCTTCTCTAGTACTTCTTTCTCTTCTGCTTCGAAAAGAGCTTTTACAGATAAGCTTAAAGTGCGGTTCTTACGATCAACACCAACGTATTTAACTTCAATTTCGTCGCCTACAGAAACAACAGTAGTTGCATCTTCAACGCGTTCTTGAGCGATATCAGCTACACGGATGTAACCTTCAACGCCTTCGATAAGTTCAACAGTTGCGCCTTTCGCATCAACTTCAGTCACTTTACCTTTAACAATAGCACCTTTTTTGTTTGCATCAAGGTAGTTATTGAATGGGTCAGCTTCGATTTGCTTAACACCTAGAGAGATACGTTCACGCTCTGGGTCAACTTGCAATACGATAGCAGTGATTTCGTCGCCTTTCTTGAATTCACGTACAGCTTCTTCGCCAGGTGTATTCCAAGAAATATCTGAAAGGTGTACAAGACCGTCAATACCACCGTCAAGACCGATAAAGATACCGAAGTCAGTGATTGATTTGATCTTACCAGTAACTTGATCGCCTTTGTTCTGTAGACGAGCAAATTCCTGCCAAGGATTAGCAATACATTGCTTAAGACCAAGAGAAATACGACGACGTTCTTCGTCAATTTCTAAAACCATAACTTCAACAGTGTCGCCAAGGCTTACAACTTTTGAAGGATGGATGTTCTTGTTAGTCCAATCCATTTCAGAAACGTGTACTAAACCTTCAACGCCTTCTTCGATTTCCACGAAACAGCCGTAATCTGTAAGGTTAGTAACACGACCAGAAAGTTTAGAACCTTCTGGGTAACGACCAGCGATAGCTGCCCATGGATCTTCACCAAGCTGTTTAAGGCCTAGAGATACACGAGTTTTATCTTTGTCGAATTTTAGAACTTTAACTGCGATTTCGTCGCCAACATTAACGATTTCTGAAGGGTGTTTAACACGCTTCCAAGCCATATCAGTAATGTGTAGTAGACCATCAACACCACCAAGGTCAACGAATGCACCGTAGTCAGTAAGGTTCTTAACGATACCTTTAACTTCTTGACCTTCAACAAGGTTAGCAAGAAGCTCTTCACGTTCTTGTGAGTTTTCAGATTCGATAACTGCACGACGTGAAACAACAACGTTGTTACGTTTTTGATCAAGCTTGATTACTTTAAATTCAAGCTCTTTGCCTTCAAGGTGAGTTGTGTCACGTACTGGACGAACATCAACAAGTGAACCAGGTAGGAAAGCACGGATTGAATCAACTTCAACTGTGAAACCGCCTTTAACTTTACCGTTGATAACACCGGTAACAGTTTCTTGCTCTTCACATGCTTTCTCAAGACGGATCCACGCTTCGTGACGCTTCGCTTTCTCACGAGAAAGGATAGTTTCACCGAAACCGTCTTCAATTGCATCTAGTGCAACATCTACTTCGTCGCCAACAGCAACTTCAAGTTCACCAGCAGCATTTTTGAACTGCTCTGCAGGGATAGCACTTTCTGATTTAAGACCAGCATCTACAAGTACAATGTTATTCTCGATAGAGATTACTGTACCTTTAACAATAGAGCCTTGCTCTGCTTCAAAACCCTTTAAGCTTTCTTCAAATAACTGCGCAAAATTTTCTGACATACGAATATACGTCTCATATATTAATACCAATAAGCAACCATGCTGCATGGGGTTGTTAAAATAGCACTGGCATCCTGCTGGTGCATAAAATGTGTTTAGCTTCGTTTAGGAAGCTTACCTTCAGATATCGCAACATCTAATAAAGTCATAACTTTATCAAACACTTGCTGAGCATTGAGTTCGCTAGTATCGAGTTCAATAGCATCGTCTGCCGGCACAAGCGGAGCAACGGCACGATTCATATCGCGCTCGTCACGAGCTTGAATGTCCTGTAATAGACCACTCAGTGTAACATCAAGGCCGCGCGTATTCAACTCAACAAAACGCCTACGAGCACGCTCTTCTGCACTTGCTGTTAAATAAATTTTTAACGGCGCATCTTGAAAAACCACAGTCCCCATATCGCGACCATCGGCAATTAAGCCACTTTCAGTACGAAACGCTCGCTGGCGACGTAATAATGCTTCACGAACGCGAGGTAATGCTGCAACCTTTGATGCCGCAGCGCCTACTTCTTCATTACGAATAGTAGTCGTTACATCTTCGCCTTCTAAAATAACTTTTCCTGCATTAGTTTGGCTATCTACCAAAAACTGCACATCTAAATTTGCAGCAAGAGGGACAAGCCCTTCTTCATTGTCTAATGCAATTTGGTGATGAAGTGCAGCTAAAGATAAAACGCGATAAATCGCACCGCTATCTAATACATCCCACCCTAACTTGTCGGCTAACAAGCGACAAACAGTTCCTTTACCTGAACCACTTGGGCCATCAACGGTGATCACGGGCATTAATAACGCCTGCATTTAAACCTCCTGCAATGCACACCTAAATAAACCGCCATATTATACGCCAGTTATAAAAATATATCTGCTATTAGTGTGTAACTTTTTATAATTAGTTATAAAAGCCCTATTCACTGACTGACGCTAAAACATTGAAAAATGTAGGAAATGTCTTATAAGTACACTTTGGATCATTAATCGTTATAGGTTTCCCGCCAACAGCAACCATGGCAAAGCACATGGCTATACGGTGATCGTCGTAGGTATCTATTGCTACATCATTGAAATGTTCAGGTGGTGTAATTTCTATAAAATCATGCCCTTCTACAACGTCTGCACCTACTTTTCTAAGCTCAGTTGCCATTGCATATAAACGGTCTGTTTCTTTTACTCGCCAGTTATAAATGTTACGAATGGCAGTTGGACCTTTAGCAAAAAGAGCAACTGTTGCGAGTGTCATAGCTGCATCAGGAATTGCATTAGCGTCAATATCTACGCCTTTTAATTCGCCTTTGCGAACAACTAAACGCTCATCATACCAATCGATTTTCGCGCCTACTTGCTCCATTACTTTGGCAAAGCCTATATCACCTTGAACCGATTTAGCACCTACACCTTTAATCTCAATTTCACCACCCGCTATCGCAGCTGCAGCAACAAAGTAAGAAGCAGAAGACGCATCCCCTTCAACCATAATTCGATCGAGTGATTGATACTGTTGACCACCTTTAACTTTAAAAGTTGCATAATTACTGTGTTCAACATTAACACCAAAACGTGCCATTACATCAAGCGTAATATCAATATATGGTTTAGAAACCAAGGTACCTTTAATGGTTATATTTGTATCACCACTAAACAAAGGTGCAGCCATTAGTAATGCAGTTAAAAATTGACTTGAAATACTACCGTCAATTTCAACTGAGCCGCCCTTAATTTGCCCACCCATAATCTTAAGTGGTGGATAGTCTTTATGTTTAGTATAAGTAACATCACCACCCAATGCTTGAAGAGCATCAACTAAATGCCCTATTGGACGCTCTTCCATGCGCGGCTCGCCTACTAACTCATATTCACCAGTAACAGCAGCAAGTACAGCCGTTAAAGGTCTGTAAGCAGTGCCGGCATTCCCTAAAAACAATGGCTCGCTAGGCGTTTTAAATACGCCACCAACGCCGTTTACTGTCGCGACTGTTCGCTCATCATTTAAAGTTACATGCACACCTAATAATTTTAAAGCACCTAACATATGGCGTATATCATCGCTATCAAGCAAATTTTCAACAACGGTAGTACCGCTTGCCAGTGCTGCTAAGAGCAAGATCCTATTCGATAAGCTCTTTGAGCCTGGTAGGGTTACCGTGCCATTTACTTTTGTAATTGGTTCTAAACGAAGCTGTTCCATTAACTGTGCTCCTTAGCAAAGGCAGCCATAAAGTCTACGAGGGCTTGAACACCTTCAAGTGGCATGGCGTTATAAATACTCGCACGCATACCGCCTACAATTCGGTGCCCTTCAAGTGCAAGTAAACCCGCATCATTGGATTGAGTTACAAACTGCTCATTTAAGCTTTCATCGTTTAGCCAAAAAGGAACATTCATACGTGAACGACAATGCTTAGCGACTATATTTGAGTAAAAGTCAGAATTATCAATAAAATTATACAGTAGCTCAGCTTTTGCAATATTTTGTGTTTCCATGGCTTTTACGCCGCCATTTCTCTCTAACCATTCGAAGACTTCAGCAGCTAAATACCATGCAAAAGTAGGTGGCGTGTTAAACATGCTACCCTGTTTTGCTTCAAGGGCGTAATCTAAAATACCAGGCTTTGCTAGCCCTTCACGCTCAAGTAGTGTTTTACGAACAATAACGATTGAAATACCCGATGGGCCGATATTTTTTTGCGCACCAGCGTAAATTAAATCAAATTTGTTCACGTCTATTTCGCGAGACAAAATAGTCGATGACATATCAGCAACAATCGGCGCAGTTGGGTGACTCGGTACATCAAAAATCTCGAGTCCATCTACCGTTTCGTTAGGGCAATAATGAATGTACGCCGCATCTTCTGGTAATTCCCAGTCAGCAACGTCTTTAATTGAAAATTCACCATCAGCATCATTACGTACATCCGTAAAAGACGTTTGAGTGAACTTATTCGCTTCATCTCTGGCGCTTTTCGACCATACGCCATTTTCGCAATAAAACGCTGTTTTGCCTTCTTGGTGCAAATTTAAAGGAACAGCACTAAATTGGCCACGACCTCCACCGTGCATAAACAACACTTCAAATTCATCACTGATATTCATTAAGCGGCGAAGACTCGCTTCACACTTTGCAGTTAATGCTAAAAACTCTTTGCTGCGATGGCTCATTTCCATTACAGAAACACCCAAGTCTTGCCAATCTAGAAACTCTTTTTGCGCTTTTTTCATAACCGCTTGCGGAAGCATAGCCGGTCCCGCACAAAAATTATATTTACTCATTACCTTTGCCTCATTCCAGTAATTTAACTACTAAGCATGAACGTATAATCCCCATCCACTCAACCTTACGATTTTAATGAATGAATATAATTTCACACTCTATTAATTTTTTTCAACAACATTAAAAAAAGCGGCCAAGGCCGCTTTTTCAATATCAATTATTCTGAAGGAGGATTATCATCCGCTACTTCATCAATAACCGTATCTACAGTTTCAACGTCTTCAATATCAATCAAGTCACTTTGAGTAACTTCAATCTCTTCTATACGTTGTAAACCAACTACTTGCTCTTCGTCAATAGTTCTGATCAAAATAACACCTTGAGTGTTACGTCCAACCGTAGAAACTTCATTAACACGAGTACGTACTAAGGTACCACGATTTGAAATAATCATTATTTCATCGTTGTCGTCAACTTGCACAGCGCCAACAACAGCACCGTTACGTTCACTCACCTTAATTGATACAACACCCTGTGTTGCACGACTCTTCGATGGGTAATCTTCAAGTTGCGTACGCTTACCGTAACCGTTTTCAGTTACCGTCAGAATAGCACCGTCAGTTTTTGGTACAATTAACGATACTACGCGTTGCTCATCTGGCATTTTAATACCACGAACACCTGTAGCAGTACGACCCATAGGGCGAACACCTTTGAAGCGAATCTCAGGGTTACCTTCTTCGTCTAATACTGGATTACCGTTTTCATCAACAACCGTTGTTTCTTCAGCTTCTTTAAAACGTACAACTTTACCTGCATCAGTGAACAACATAATTTCGTTGCTACCATCGGTAATATCAACCCCAATCAGGCTATCGCCTTCATTTAAGTTAACAGCAATAATACCGCTTGCACGTTGACGACTGTAAGCCGTTAATGGTGTTTTCTTAACTGTACCAAATGCTGTTGCCATAAAGATGTATTTATCTTCTGCGTACTCGCGTACTGGCAATATAGCGGTAATTCGTTCATCAGCTTCAAGTGGTAACAAGTTAACAATTGGCTTACCGCGCGCTGCACGACTTGCCAGTGGTAACTGATATACTTTAAGCCAATATAAACGCCCGGCCGTAGAGAAACATAAAATAGTATCGTGCGTATTTGCAACGAGTAGACGTTCAATGAAATCTTCATCTTTCATCTTCGTTGCTGATTTACCTTTACCACCACGGCGTTGTGCTTCGTAATCAGACAATGCCTGATATTTCACATAACCTTCGTGAGAAAGCGTTACTACAACGTCTTCTTCGGTAATTAAATCTTCTAAGCTAATATCGTGAGCCGCTGCATTAATTTCAGTACGACGTTCATCGCCGTATTGTGCTTTAATTTCAACTAACTCATCACGAATAACTTCCATTAAACGCTCTGGCGTTGCCAAAATATGTAAAAGCTCAGCAATTAAATCTAATAGTGTTTGATATTCACTCAGGATTTTTTCATGCTCAAGACCTGTTAGCTTGTGTAAGCGTAAATCTAGGATTGCTTGGGCTTGTTGCTCTGAAATAAAATACTGACCGTCGCGAATACCTAAATCAGCAGCGAGCCAATCTGGACGTGCAACATTATCTTCGCCTGCTTTTTCAAGCATTGATTTTACATTACCTAATTCCCACGAACGTGCCGTTAAAGCAACTTTAGCTTCAGCAGGTGTAGGGGATTTACGAATAAGTTCGATAATAGGGTCAATGTTTGCAAGCGCAATAGCTAAACCCTCTAGCATATGTGCACGATCGCGGGCTTTGCGTAAATCAAATACTGTACGACGAGTTACTACTTCACGACGGTGAATAATAAACTCTTCTAGCATTTCTTTTAAGTTGAAACACTTAGGCTGGTTGTTAATTAACGCAACCATATTCATACCAAACACAGTTTGTAACTGAGTCTGCGCATACAAGTTGTTTAAAATAACCTCGCCTACGTCACCACGTTTGATCTCAATAACGATACGCATACCGTCTTTGTCTGATTCATCACGTAGTGCACTAATACCTTCAATTTTTTTATCTTTAACAAGCTCAGCAATTTTTTCAATTAAGCGTGCTTTGTTAACTTGATAAGGAATTTCGTGAACGATAATTGTTTCACGGCCTGTTTTTTCATCCGTTTCAATCTCAGCACGTGCACGCATGTACACTTTACCACGGCCAGTTTGGTATGCTTGTTCAATACCTTTCTTACCGTTGATAATTGCAGCGGTTGGAAAATCTGGGCCCGGAATATAATCCATTAACTCAGTTATAGTTAATTCAGGATTGATTATAAGCGCTAAACAACCATTAATAACTTCTGTTAAGTTATGTGGTGGGATATTTGTAGCCATACCTACCGCAATACCTGATGATCCGTTAACTAATAAGTTAGGGACCTTTGTTGGTAAAACGTCAGGGATTTGTTCTGTGCCGTCGTAGTTAGGAACGAAATCAACCGTTTCTTTTTCAAGATCAGCTAATAGCTCATGCGACATTTTTGCCATACGTACTTCTGTATAACGCATTGCCGCAGCTGAATCGCCATCAACCGAACCGAAGTTACCTTGGCCATCTACAAGCATATAACGTAGTGAGAATGGCTGAGCCATACGAACTATCGTGTCATAAACTGCACTGTCGCCGTGTGGGTGGTATTTACCGATTACGTCACCGACCACACGGGCCGATTTTTTGTAAGGCTTGTTCCAGTCATTACTAAGCTCGTTCATTGCAAACAAAACGCGGCGATGAACAGGTTTTAAGCCGTCACGTACGTCTGGTAATGCACGTCCTACAATTACGCTCATCGCGTAATCTAAGTAGGAGTTTTTTAACTCGTCTTCAATATTGACTGGCAGAATTTCATTGGCGAGATCAGTCATTTGATATCACATTCCTTCAGTATCAGCTCTCAACGACCCGGTATTGGGTATTAAGAGTATTGTTATTATTTCTAACAGCCATGCTATCACAATTAATTTTAATTTACAGGCGCAAAACTTTGCGATTTATCAATTTAGCCCTATATAATGGCCTCAGATTGACGAGGAAGTATTTTATGACCGAACATCAAAATGTAGATCACGCAGAAATAGCAAAATTTGAAGCCATCGCCGAGCGTTGGTGGGACCTAGACGGAGAATTCAAACCTCTTCACGAAATTAACCCGTTACGTTTAGACTTTATAGCAAACAAAACGCAAGGCTTATTCGATAAAGAAACACTCGACGTTGGCTGTGGTGGCGGTATTTTAAGCCAAAGCATGGCGCGCATGGGCGCAAAAGTAACTGGCATCGACATGGGGCAAGAGCCTTTAACTGTTGCTAAGTTGCACAGTTTAGAAACTGGCGTAAATGTAGATTATATAAAAGTGCCTGCTGAAGAGTTTGCTTCACAAAATCCAGAGCGCTTTGATGTAATAACCTGTATGGAAATGCTTGAGCACGTTCCCGACCCGGCATCTATCATTCATGCCGTAGCCGCACTAGCCAAACCAGGCGCAGACGTATTTTTTTCAACCCTGAACAAAACACCTAAAGCATACTTATACGCTATTGTTGGTGCTGAAAAGCTTTTAAAAATGGTGCCTGAAGGTACACACGACCATAAAAAGTTTATAAAACCTGCACAGCTCATTGCATGGGCAGAGCAAGCGGGTTTAAAAGTTCGTGCAAGTACAGGCCTTTCTTATAACCCACTATCAAAGCAATATACGCTTAATAACGACGTTAGCGTAAATTACATACTTTATTTTGAGAAGTTAGCTTAATGGCTAACTCTCAAGCCCCCCATCCCCTTATTGAGTACGATGCATTTTTATTTGATTTAGACGGCACCCTACTCGACACTGCTGATGATTTAGGTGCCGCTTTAAACGCGGTGCTTATTAGCAATAAAATAGAGCCTGTTAGTAGTGATATATACCGTCCTGCGGCATCTAACGGCGCTGGCGCATTATTAGAGGCTGGTTTTAAAGCGTTATGGGACAAACAACCCCAAAGCGAGCTTATAAAGCAATTAGTTGACGAGTACGCTGCAAACATAGCAAATCACACACGCTGCTTCAGCGGAGTTGAATCGTTACTTATCGCCCTAGATCATAAAAAGATCAAATGGGGGATCATGACTAACAAACCAGGGTTTTTAACCGATCCTTTAGTTGCAGCTATTCCTGCTTTAAAAAATGCCAGTGTAGTAATAAGTGGTGACACTTTAGCAGAGGCTAAGCCATCACCTTTACCACTGCTACATTGTGCAAAGCTTATGCAAGTACAGCCAAAGCGTTGTTTATACATTGGTGATGCACAGCGTGACATACAAGCAGGCAAAGCAGCAGGTATGCATACCGCGACTGCACTTTGGGGTTACATTCCCAGTGAAGATGAGGCATTAAGCTGGAAAGCCAATTTAAACTGGCTAAGTCCAATTGATGGTTTTAACCATATATAGTGCTATGTTAATTAATAAACACTATATATTGTGATTGTGTTAGTTTTTAGGCAAAGCTTGCTGATAAAAAAAGCAGTCAAAATTTATTTTTAAAATGCGTAAATTTAGCAGATCATTAGTTGATTTTTGCATATTTCAACTTAAATGATTGTTCGAAGGTGAGTGTCTACTAACACAAATGCGTTATCCCAAAGTTATCCACAAACAGGGGCAATTATGTCCCTTGCAAAACAATGCAGACCACACTATCTTGTGATCTCTAAATTGAACAACACCAGATATTGTGGCCAAATGTTATTCAATTAAATTCACTAATTTGGTGAAACCTATAATAAATGAGCACTACACCTTGCTAATTTGAGGTGTAAACATTGGTCAAAATACATAATCCCCAAGGAATACAGGCAAAGCTATGAACCAACAGTTATCTGTAAGCAAACGTGACGGGCGTAAAGAGCCGCTTGATCTTGATAAGATCCATCGCGTTATTGAATGGGCCGCCGAAGGTTTAAATAACGTTTCGGTTTCGCAAGTTGAATTAAAATCACACATTCAATTTTACGATGGTATTCGTACCAAAGATATTCACGAAACCATTATTAAAGCAGCTGCAGATCAGATTTCAAAAGAATCGCCAGATTACCAGTATTTATCAGCGCGTTTAGCTGTATTCCACCTACGTAAAAAAGCCTATGGCCAATTTGAGCCACCACGTTTATTTGATCATGTAACTAAAATGGTTGAAGACAAACGCTATGATGCTCACTTATTAGTAGATTATACAGAGCAAGAGTTAGATGAGCTTGATGCGTACCTTGATCATTCTCGCGATCTTAACTTCAGCTATGCTGCTGTAAAACAGCTTGAAGGTAAGTACCTCGTTCAAAACCGTGTAACAGGTGAAATTTACGAAAGCGCACAGTTTTTATATATTTTAGTAGCGGCAAGTTTATTTGCTGACTACCCACGTGAAACGCGTACTAATTACATTAAACGTTTTTATGATGCGGTATCGTTATTTAAGATTTCATTGCCTACACCAATAATGGCTGGTGTTCGTACCCCTACTCGTCAATTTAGCTCATGTGTATTAATTGAATGTGGCGACAGCCTCGATTCAATCAATGCAACATCATCAGCTATTGTTAAGTACGTTTCACAACGTGCGGGTATTGGTATTAACGCAGGTCGAATTCGTGCGCTAGGTAGCCATATTCGTAATGGCGAAGCGTATCACACTGGTTGTATTCCTTTTTATAAGCACTTTCAAACAGCGGTTAAAAGTTGTTCGCAAGGTGGTGTACGTGGCGGCGCTGCAACATTGTTCTACCCGCTTTGGCACCTAGAAGTAGAAAACCTACTGGTACTTAAAAATAATCGTGGTGTAGAGGACAACCGTGTTCGTCACCTAGATTACGGCGTACAATTTAATAAATTAATGTATTCTCGTTTAATTAAAGACGATTACATTACGTTATTTAGCCCATCAGATGTGCCTGGCCTTTATGATGCATTTTTTGAAGACCAAGCAGAATTTGATGCGCTTTACGTCAAATACGAACAAGACGAGTCTATCCGTAAAAAGCGTATCAAAGCCATTGAGCTTTTCTCTATGTTTGCCCAAGAACGTGCAAGTACTGGTCGTATTTACTTACAAAATGTGGATCACTGTAATACACACAGCCCGTTCATTGCTAAAGTTGCGCCTATTCGCCAATCTAACTTATGTTTAGAAATTGCATTGCCAACTAAGCCACTTAATAACGTAAATGACGAAGAAGGCGAAATTGCCCTTTGTACACTTTCTGCGTTTAACTTAGGTGCAATAGAATCACTTGATGAGCTTGAAGAATTAGCTGAGCTTGCTGTACGTGCACTTGATAACTTACTTGATTTCCAAGACTACCCTGTACCGGCTGCTAAAAATGCAACTATGGGACGCCGTACGTTAGGAATAGGTGTAATTAACTACGCATACTACCTAGCTAAAAACGGTAAACGTTATTCAGATGGCAGCGCGAACGCCCTGACTCACAAAACATTTGAAGCGATTCAATACTACTTGATGAAAGCATCTAACGAGCTTGCTAAAGAGCGTGGTGCATGTCCTAAGTTTAACGAAACAACGTACTCTCAAGGCATTATGCCAACTGATACGTACAAACGTGATTTAGATAAGATTTGTGATGAACCACTTCATCTTGATTGGGATACATTACGTGCAAACATTAAAGAGCACGGCATGCGTAACTCAACATTAAGTGCGTTAATGCCATCAGAAACATCGTCGCAAATCTCTAACGCTACAAACGGTATTGAGCCTCCACGTGGTCATATTAGTGTTAAAGCAAGCAAAGATGGTATTTTAAAACAAGTAGTTCCTGAGTATGAACGCTTAAAAAATAACTATGAGTTATTATGGGATATCCCATCAAACGATGGTTACTTACAGCTTGTAGGCATAATGCAAAAATTTGTTGACCAAACAATCTCAGCAAACACAAATTATGATCCAAACAAGTTCGAAGGCGGTAAAGTACCTATGCAAGTCTTATTAAAAGACTTACTTAGTGCATACAAACTGGGCGTTAAAACGTTGTACTATCACAACACCCGTGATGGCGCATCAGATTCACAAGAAGACACTCCAGAAGTGGAAGATGATGATTGTGAAGGCGGCGCGTGTAAAATATAGTTACTAATTTTTATTTTAAGCGGGCATTTAGCCCGCTTTTTCTGATAGTTTTTTTGAGTGATAAACATGTCTTATACTACTTTTAGCCGAAACCATAATAACCAAATGCAAGAGCCAATGTTTTTTGGCCAAACAGTTAACGTATCTCGTTACGACCAACAAAAGTACCCTATCTTTGAAAAGCTAATCGAAAAACAATTGTCTTTCTTTTGGCGTCCTGAGGAAGTGGACGTAAGTAAAGACCGTTTAGACTTTCAGGCATTACCAGATCACGAAAAGCACATATTTTTAAGTAACTTAAAATACCAAACATTACTTGATAGTGTGCAAGGGCGTTCACCAAACGTAGCCCTACTGCCTATCGTATCGCTACCAGAACTTGAAACATGGATAGAAACATGGGCGTTTAGTGAAACAATTCACAGCCGCTCATACACACATATTATCCGTAACGTAACACAAGCACCTGAGCTTATTTTTGATGACATTGTTAGCAACGATAAAATTAGCGAACGTGCTGATGCGGTAACAAAATATTACGATGACCTAATTAACTCTGTATCACTTTACAATTTATACGGTGAAGGAAAACACGAAATTAACGGTAAAACCGTTATCGTGAATTTATTTGAGCTTAAAAAGAAACTTTACCTTGCAATGATGTCGGTAAATATTTTAGAGGCGATTCGTTTTTACGTAAGCTTTGCATGTTCGTTTGCGTTTGCTGAGCGTGAACTGATGGAAGGTAACGCTAAAATCATCAAGCTTATTGCGCGCGATGAAGCACTGCATCTTTCGGGTACTCAGCATATTTTAAATATTATGCAAGACGGTAAAGACGACCCAGAAATGGCGATTGTTGCCGCTCAGTGCCGAGACGAAGCAATTAAAATGTTTGTTGAAGCCGCAGAGCAAGAAAAAGAATGGGCAGAATACCTGTTTAAAGATGGCTCAATGATTGGTTTAAATAAACATATTTTATGTCAGTACGTTGAATACATCACCAACGCCCGTATGACTGCGATTGGCTTACCTGCACAGTTTGAAAACAACAGTAACCCTATTCCATGGATCAACTCATGGCTCGTGTCTGATAATGTACAAGTAGCACCACAAGAAGCAGAAATAAGCTCATACCTTGTTGGTCAAATAGACTCTCAAGTTGATGCATCAGAATTTGGTGATTTTGATTTATAATGAGTGACAAGTCTACTGCAAGCATAACGCTTGCAGAAAACAGCCAGTGTATAGAATTTAATACTGGCTGCCCTTCTCTTTTACACTGCTTAGAATCCATGAAAATAGACGTCGCATTCCAATGCCGTGAAGGCTACTGTGGAGCTTGCAGAGCTACTTTAGTGTCTGGCAGTGTTGAGTATAACGAAGAGCCACTTGCGTTTGTGCGAGAAGGCGAAATATTGTTGTGCTGCTGTAAACCCAATGGCGATATAAGTATTAATTTAAAGTAATCTGCTGACAAATAAAAAGCCAATAATGAAAACATTATTGGCTTTTTGCTTAAGCTGCATTACGGCTAAATTTTGGAATATTATTTTTCTTTCAAATAAACGGTTTTCTTCTCTAGATATTGCTCTAGACCAAATTTACCATCTTCGCCGCCAAAGCCGCTCTGTTTCCAGCCATTATGAAAACCTTGGTGCTGCTCACCCATACCACGGTTAATATAAACTTCACCCACTTCTAATTCGTTAATGGCTTTATTAATATCGAAAAAGTTTTGCGTAAATATATAAGCGCTTAAGCCATAAATACTGTCGTTACAGTATTCAATCGCTTGCTCCATATCTTTAACTTTAACAATAGGGAGTACTGGGCCAAAAGTTTCTTCGTGCACTGCAATGTTATCTTGCTTGACGTCTACAAGTAACGTGGGTTCGTACCAACAACCGCCTTCAAAACCCTCAACAGAAGCAACTTTACCACCAGTGGCGACAGAAGCGCCTTGTTGAATACTTTGTTGAACTATGTGATCAATGTTGTCTATTTCGCGTTGATTACACTTAGGACCCATTTGCGTATCTGGGTTCATAGGATCCCCAACACGAAGTGCTTTTACAGCTGGTATAAATTTAGCCATAAACGCATCGTACACAGACTCTTGAACATATAAACGCTCAACACAGGTGCATACTTGCCCGCAGTTAGCAAAACGACCCCAAAGCGCACCTTCAACAGCCTCATCAAGGTCGGCATCGGCCATAACAACCATTGGCGCTTTACCGCCAAGTTCAAGCATTACAGGCGTCATGTATTCTGCGCTAGTTTTGTAGATTTGCTTACCTGCAGCAGTAGAGCCTGTCATGGTGATCATTTTAGTAATTGGGCTTTCACACAATGCTTGGCCAACAACAGAACCTGATCCATTAATAACGTTTAGCACGCCAGCAGGAATACCCGCTTCATTTGCTAAACGACCTAGCTCGGTGGTTGCTAAAGGTGTTTCTTGAGTAGGTTTTAATACAATAGAGTTACCTGTGATCAACGCAGGTCCAATTTTACGACCAGCCAATGCCAGCGGAAAATTCCACGCAGTAATACCCACAACTACGCCTCGTGGCACTTTATGAATGTATATTTTTTCATCATCGTTATCTGAAGGTAAAATATCGCCTTCAATAGTAAGTGCATGGTCGCATGCATAGTCAATAAAAGTCGCTGTTACGTCAACTTCCATTTGTGCAACTGATAGTAATTTACCTTGCTCTGCAACAAGCATTGGCGCAAGAATATCTTTATTTTCACGAATTTTATTAGCAAACACACGCAATATATTTTGACGTGTGCGAGCTGTCAATTTAGCCCACTTTTTCTGTCCTACATTCGCTGATTCAAGTGCATACTGCGCATCTTCTATACAGCCTTTTGGTATTTCACCAATTTTTTTACCTGTAGATGGGCTTAATATTTCAATCGTGCCACTTGCTTTAGAAGCAACATATTCGCCATTTATAAAATTCACATTATTATGAAAGTTCATTGAACTATCTCCCCATCCATCCGCCATCAACCAATAAAATAGCGCCATTTACGTAACTAGCAGCCTCAGAAGCCAAGAACACAGCAGGCCCTTTAAAGTCTTCAGGATTTCCCCATCGACCTTGTGGAATACGCGCTAAGATGGCTGCATTACGCTCTTTGTCATTGCGTAATGCCTCAGTGTTATCGGTATCAATGTAACCTGGCGCAATGGCATTTACATTAATGCCTTTGCCAGCCCATTCATTAGAAAGCGCCATAACCAATTGCCCAATAGCACCTTTACTAGCTGCGTAACCTGGTACTGTAATACCACCTTGAAAAGTGAGCAAAGAAGCCGTGAAAATAACTTTACCCTCGCCATGCTCTATCATTTGTTTGCCTATTTCGCGGCTTAAAATAAATTGAGCATTTAAGTTAACTTCAATCACTTTATCCCATAAATCATCGCCATGCTCAGCCGCAGGAGCACGAAGGATTGTACCTGCATTATTGACTAAAATATCAATTTTTGGAAAATCACTTTTTACATCATTAATAAAAGAATAAAGCGCATCACGATCACCAAAATCACATTGGTAGGCTTTAAAATTTCGGCCAAGTGCTTTAACTTCTTTTTCTACTTCAGAGCCTTCAAGCTCTAAGCTTGCAGATACACCAATAATATCAGCGCCAGCCTGTGCTAAACCTAGAGCAATACCTTTACCAATACCGCGCTTACAACCTGTAACAAGGGCTACTTTGCCCTCTAAACTAAATTTTTCTAACATATTATTCATTTTCATACCTTTATAATTTTTATTATTGTGGGTTACATTCAACAAGCGCTTTCATGCCTTCTGGATTTCCATCCATACTCGCAAATGCACTACCAATATCAGTTAACGAACTAACCGAACTAATAAAAGGTTTAAGATCTATTTGGCCCGATGAAATTAATTCGATAGCCCAATCAAAGTCGGCCGCTTCGTATACACGTGCACCTAATAACTCCAACTCTTTCCAAAAAAATTGAAATAAATCGATTTCAGGTTTAACACTGTGAATAGCCACCATGACTATACGACCCCGGCGCCCTGCTATTTCAGTCATAGCCTCTATTGCGGGTTTTACGCCTGATACTTCAAATACAACATCAGCACCTTTTGTTTGCGTCCAGCTATCTACATAGGCAGCTAAATCTTCTTCAATGGGATTAACCGATTTAACACCTAGCTCATCGGCAAAAGCACGGCGGCTTTCGTTAGGCTCAGACACGAGTACTTCTGCGCCAACACTTTTAGCAACCGCAGCAACTAATTGCCCAATTGGCCCGCCACCAAGCACAACAACTTTCTCACCCGCTTGTAAGCGCGAGCGTCGTACATCATGGCACGCAACCGATAACGGCTCTATTAATGCGCCTTGTTTTAAATCAACGCCTGCTGGTAATTTATGCAAAGTACGCGCTTTAACTGTCCAGCTTGACTGAAAAGCACCTGGCGTATCTATTCCCATAAACTTTAAGTTTTGACAAATATGCGTATGCCCTGCATTACACGTAGGACAATCGCCACACCAATCTAGTGGACGTACTACCACGTTTTCGCCGACAGCAAAGCCTTCAACGCCTTCACCTATTTCTGCAACAACACCTGATATTTCATGGCCAATTGTTTGCGGAATAGACACTCGTTGATCCATCACACCATGGTATATGTGCATATCAGTACCACAAATCCCAACGTATCCAACACTCAATCTAATCTCACCCGCTTTAGGTTTAATAGATGTGCCTTCAACAATGTTAAATGACTTGTTACCTATATATTGTGCAGCTTGCATATTTTTATACCTTCAAGAATGTTTAATTAAATAGTGACCAAGTAATGCATCATTAAAACAATGCCGATACGAGGAATATCAAAGTGAACTATCATATCTTTGATATGGTTTATTGTTAACAATTTACACCTAGGTATGTAATTTGTAAAGCCACTCTTAATATTTAATATAACTTCAGAGCAGTAAAGCGAGTCAGTTAAAAACATTAAGGCTTGGGTAATAAAATTTACTTGTATGTTTTACTCTCAATCTATATTGTCAACAATTAACACAATGTAAGGAGGCACAATAGTGATTAAAAACAAAAAATCAATTTTTAGCTTAGTGATAATTAGCGCTATGAACTTAGCGGGATGCAGCCAAACCACACAAACGCCCAGTAGCCAAACAAGTAACAACGTTGTATTTTCTGATGTGTCTGAACAAGCTGGCTTAATAACACAAAAAAACTGGAAATATGGCGGCCCTACCATTGCCGATATAAACAGTGATGGTCATTATGACCTGCTGCTAACAAATCACGACACCACTCCTATTCGTTTATTTATGGCAAATGGAGATGGCACATACACACTACAAAACGATATTTTTCCACGAGCAGATCTACACGGTATGTCGGCCGGTGATTACGACAACGATGGTGATCTCGATGTACTTATTGCACTAGGTGGTGGAAATGGCACTACACCTCAACCCCAGCGACTACTTAAAAACAATAATGGTAAATTTGAAGATAAAACCGTCGAAGCTGGCTTATCTAAAATGGGGGCTCGCGGGCGTTCTGTGCGCTGGGTTGATATAGATAGCGATGGTGATCTTGATTTTATCCAAGTAAACGCCGAAAAATTAATTCACGAAAACTCCCCTCGTAATATCATTTTTGAAAATATCGGCAATGGAAAATTTACTTATCACCCATCAGCTACTTTTGAAAATATAAAAGCCGAGCGTGTATTATTAACCGATTACAATAACGATGACATACTCGATATTTTTGCTTTTGATGGATACAACAATTTAGCTATTTATCAAGGTAATAACGACTTTACCTTCGCCAATACGACTCAAGATCTATTAGGTGCAAATAGTGAAGCCTACAAAGGCACGCTCGCAGTTGCGCAAGCTGATATAGATAACGACGGCGATATGGACTACTACCTTGCTCGCGGAAAGCTAAGCTACACTATCGCTAATAACAGTCTATCGTTTAATAAAAGTAGCAAACGACTAGACCTGCGTGATGAAGGTAATAAAAGTCACGATGGCATAACACTCATTACCGACAACACAAACTCAGGAAGCCTTATACTAAGTGACTTTTATCACTTCCCGCGTGCCAAGCTATTAAGCCATATGGATGTATACATAGGCGAGAAAAAAGAATTAATAAATACACCCAATAAAAACACAACCATTAGCCAGAAAAGAGCGCGCGGGTTTCCAACTAAGCTTGATAAAACTGGCTGGTACATTGGGTATTTAGGGAATAATAGATGGCGAGTAGAATGGGTACTTACCGATAACCTTGCATGGGATGTACGCGCATCATTCAAAAATGTAAAAGGCTATCAAAGCGATTGGCAACCACAAAATCTCGCCCTTCCTGATGTATTACTACGTAACGATAATGGTAAGCTAGTTGATATTTCATCTAAATTACCAGCATTAACAAACAGTAATAACTGGGGAGTTGTACCTGGCGATTTTAATAACGACACAAAAATAGACTTTATGGTCTATCGCTTTGGTGAACTAAAAGAGCGAGTTGCCGATGTTTTACTCATTAACCAAGGTGATTACAACTTTAAAGCAACAATCACTCATAACGCCGATACCGAACGTGGCTTAGACTCACATGGCGATATGGGAGCCGCATTTGACTTCAACCTAGACGGAAAACTCGACCTACTAAGCGGAGATGAAGATAACGGCCAATGGCATTTATATAAAAATACCACAGAGTTAAGTCACGCACACTTCACCCTTATTCGAGTTGGGTACTCAAAAAGTGGGGTTGATCCATATGGTGCAAAAGTACAAATTAAAACAGCAACTGCGAGCCAATATCAAGTTATTGGTTCACAAAGTGCTACCCACTCGCAAAGCTTACTTAATATTGTACATTTTGGATTAGCACAGGCAGATTCAATCTCATCAGTTATTGTTACATGGCGAGATGGCAGCTCTGAGCATTTAAATAAACAACCTACAGATCAATTGATAAGTGTTGGTAACTTAAATAACTAATCCATAGCCGCAACTCTCATGCCCCCTTAATTAAGCGAATAACGACAGGGGGCTTATTATATTTACTTGATAATGTAATTTGGGGTTTGTTTTGCATGTTCAATATTCTGCTTATTTAACTGCTCAAAAAACTCATCTATTTGTGCTTTGTATTCCCATGATTGCTGCAATACATTATTTGTATTGTGCTTATTCCACTCATTCCACAGCTTGGCTAATTTCGCTTGTTCAGCGGGTAATGTATCAACCAAATTATGTTGCTCATACGGATCCGCTTTCATATCAAAAAAACTACGGCCTACATTCGGTAGTGGTTGGTTCATATATTTATAATCAGCGGTACGTACAGCATAAATATTCGGTGCCTCTTCTAAGCGCCAAAATAACGCCTGATGTGGGCTGCCTTGTTTAGTGCCTTGTAAAAATGGCAGTAAATTAACACCATCTAATTTCTTATTATCAGCACCCGCTAGTGCAACTGAAGTTGCAGCAATATCAAGTGATGATACTAAACCAGTAAACTCTTCGCCTTTAGGAATTACCCCTGGCCAATGAGCGATAAAAGGAACGTGGATCCCGCCTTCTAGTAAAGCCACTTTACCTCTTCTAAAAGGTGAATTATCAGCCCAATCGCTAGTCGGTTGCCAGCTTTCAGGAAATACCCCGCCATTATCCGATAAAAAGATAATAAGTGTATTATCTAACTGATTTATGTCTTTAAGTGCATCGACTACCATACCTATACCTTCATCCATAACATCAATCATGGCTGCATAAACACGTCGGTCTTCATCTTCAATATGCTTATATTTTTCAATATATTCAGAGGGTACTTGTAGTGGCGTGTGAGGTGCGTTGTAAGATAAATACATAAAAAATGGCGATTCTTGCTGTCGGTGAATATACTTCACGGCATCACGACTAAGCGCTGTCGTTAAATATTCATCAAATTCGGTCACTTGAGTGTTACGCATCAGCGGCAGTGAATAACCATCTCCGCCAACCGTCACTTGATCAGGCATATAATTATGCCCGCCATCTAAAAAACCATAGAAATAGTCAAAGCCACGCTTATTAGGCTGAAAATGCGGTGCGCCACCCAAGTGCCACTTACCAAATACCGATGTATGATAGCCAACGTCTTGTAAACGATTAGCAAAGGTATTTTCAGATAGTGGTAGTCCCATATATTTATCTTGTGGCATATAACTTACATTGTTTTCCATACCTAAACGCGCTTGATAACGCCCAGTCAGTAAGCCTACACGTGAAGGACCACAGTAAGGGTGTGTCACATACGCATTTTTAAAGCGGGTGCCATTACTCGCTAATGCATCAATATTAGGTGTTTTAATCTCTTTTGAACCAGTAAACCCTAAGTCACCATACCCTAAATCATCGGCGAGGATCACCACTATATTTGGTTTTTGCTCGCTGGCATTGACATTAAAACTGTTTATACTCATAAACATAGTTATCAGTATCAATAACACGTGTCGTCTCATTATTTAATCCTCTTTTTAATTATTTTTTTGATGTATGCGATAGCTATCCATACGTGTCATTGCATGACCTTCGTATTCACGCTTTAATTGCCATAAAGGTCTTTCTAGTGTTAGTTCCCACTGGAATAGTTTTTTCATCAAGTTCGCTACTTGGTTTGGCTGCGACGATGCCAAATTATGGTTCTCTGATACATCGACAGAAAGATCGTACAATTCAGCGGGCCGGTCAGGAAAACGCAGTAGCTTTAAGTCTTTGTCTCGAATAGCGGCTCGAGATTCCTTTTTCCAGTACAAGGTTTGATGAGGTCGTTGTGTGCTCTTTGATAATAAAAATGGCATCAAATCAACGCCATCGAGCTGCATCTGCTCAGTCACTTTGCCATTAGCAGCATGAATAAAAGTCGGTAATAAATCGAGTGAACTCACCGGATACGTATAGCGCGTATTATTATTTGAAAGCCTTTTTGGCCACTTTAATAACATAGGTACTCGGATCCCGCCTTCAAGATGATTGGCTTTAGTACCACTTAATGGATAATTATTGGCATAATTTTGATCAGTCGGTCCGCCATTATCATTAATAAACACCACTAGAGTGTTATCACTAATTTTAAGTGCGTTAAGCTTATCTAATACGACAGCAATAGCGCGATCCATAGCAAAATTCATCGCAGCTAATATTTTTCTCTTACCTGTTAAATGTGGAAATTGAGCTAAATCAGCATTCGTTGCTTGCATCGGCGCATGCACCGCTGAAAACGATAGTACTGCAAAGAAAGGTTGTTTATTGACGACGGATTGACCAATAAAATGACTGGTTTGAGTCGCCAGTGCATTTGTTAAGTACCCTTCGTGTTCAATATAGTGTTTAAAGTCTCGCTCCATCTTTTGGGAAGGGTAAGCTTGTTGTTCCTCATTACTGTATGCAAAATAACCACGCGCACCTTCACGAAAGCCATAAAAGTTATCAAAGCCACGCTTAGTTGGATGATAATCATCGTGATTACCTTGATGCCATTTACCAAATAATCCCGTGTGGTAACCCAGTTCTTTGAGGTGATCGGCCATAGTAACTTGAGTAAAAGGTAAGCCCATTTTGTCGCCAGTGAAGCCTGATTTACTCATATAACCTGGCACATTATTTTCTTCAAAACCGAATCTTTGCTGATATTTCCCCGTATACAAACCCGCGCGTGAAGGCCCACACACAGCCGCTGTAACATAGGCTTGCTCAAATACAACACTCTGACTTGCCAACTTATCGATTGTTGGCGTTTGCATTACTTCACTGCCCTGAAAACCGAAGTCGTGATAACCCGCATCATCGGCTATAATCAACAGTATATTCGGTTGCTCTTCCCCGTAACATAGATTACTGAATACACTAAGCAGCAATAACGAATAGACAGATTTTAAATTAATACGCATATATTCCCTTTATAACAAACATCTAAATTGATATTTAAATAATGCGTTACTTTAAATTAAGTGTTGGTTGTGCTGCATTCAATATCCTCCATAACGAGTTATAAAATAATCTTTTCATTATTAATCAACAGACTAAAAGAGGGGTAATTTAAATTTACCATACTAAAAAAGTAAATTGTTAACAAAGCTTGACTTGTAACCCCCATCACCACTATTGTTTTGGTTCTTGCCTTATAAAAATAAAAAATAGCTATGTATTACACCGAATTAAACTGGGATATATTTTTACGTACGGTGATCCCATTTGCGGCTGCCAACATTTTCATTATGGTACTCATTTATTTTACGCTTGTGCGCGAACGCATTGGTGATGCCTACCCTTTTTATTGCGCTTTTATAATCTGTTTTATTCTTTTTTTATGCGGCCCAATTATTAATGTAATGCCACTTAATGAAGGGAAAAGATGGTATGATTTTTTTAGAAACATTTTGCTTTTTAGTATTGGCATCCCCTGCTTACTTTATGCACTATTAACACAAGCTAAGTTGCAATTACCAAAACCCTTATTAATAGCACCCGTTATACTAGGGATTGCATGGTCGTGCTTTTTCCTTTGTGCAGCCCCCTTATATTTTTACAGTCCCAATGAGCTACCTTGGTTAGTTAAGTTAGAAAACATAAACGCACAGCATATTTACTCATCCCAATTGCTTTTAATCAGCGTGCAATTATTACTCCCTTGTATTTTACTATTACAAACAAATCTCAAAGCGTATGTTGCAACCCATGTTTATGGCGCGCTTACACTGAGTGTTTTTATGTGCATTGGTAACGCATTTGAGCTGTGGGTGATTTACTATGTTGGTGCAAGCTTAAGTGCACTAATTTGGAGCTGGGCGGTTTATAACGATATTCAATTTACTAATGATAAAATTAAACAACACACAGAACACCAAAATGCACTCGCCATAGCGCAATTTACAGCAGCTAATAATCGCGACTTTAGCCAATATTACCTAGACAAATTGAATAAAGCATATCCACTGAAAGAGCGTGCTGATCTACTTGAGATTATCTGCACTGCTAATCCACATTTAACAGCGACCAAGTTAGACGAACTATTAGTTAAGCTAAAAATTTACTGTGACAATTCGTTAAGCTGTTATCAGATCAGGGCAAAAGAAATCGCATTTATGATATTTGATAAGGTCATTTTTCATTGCGGAAATAGTAAAGCATTACTTGGTGAACTGGAGAATATCGGTAATCACCTTGATGATGCTAACACTATCATCAATATTGATAGTGCCCTGCATCAAGTGATCACAGTATTACACCACGCAATTAATCAGTTAAATAGTAACACCCCTGACATGCAGCTGGTTGATAAAGTAAAAGCGTATATTATTGAGCAATACCACCATGATATATCCATTGCAGATATTGTCAGTGCTGTGGGTGCGAGCCGTTCTCACACAATGAAAATTTTTAAACAATTAACGGCAACAACGATTAATCAATGTCTAGCTGATGTGAGGATAAACCAAGCTAAATTACTCTTGTTAACTAAAACAGTCACCGAAACAGCCTATGCGGTAGGATTTAATAACTCAGCGTACTTTTCAACGGTATTTAAAAAACACACCGAGTTATCACCAAAAGAATACCAACAACAATGCCAATTAAAATCATCAATGAGGGCTGCTAAATGAGTTTATTTAATTTCCACATCACCATAACGCTGCTGATACAACGATTTATGAACTTGTTTAGCCGCTTCAACTAACTCTGGGTAGGGAATGTCTGTTGTTGTTACAAATCCAACATTATAATTTTCGCCATCATACGCCCGACCGGTAATTGGCGAATCGATATATTGGAACCAGTGAGCACCAATTAAATACGGATTATCAATAACCGTTTTCATATAGGTTTTGTACATATCAGCACGATCGCGTTGATTAGCAGCATGGATAATGCCTGGATTCGGTTGACCAGTATCACCTGAACCAATGTGAAATTCCCCAATAATCGTAGGCATATCTAGTTCTTTCAACATATCCCATGTCATCGGGTCTAGTCCTTCACGATAATAATTATAACTGATCACATCGGCATACTTCTTAGCAGACCAGCGAGCTTCTGGCGATGTCCCCCAAGAAGTAAACCTCGCGCCCATATATAAATGGTCAGGCAATACTGATTTTAAAGAATGATTTACAACCTTAAAATATTCATCGGAGAAACGAGTTAACAACCACGACAAATCGGCAATCATAGCGTTATTAAAATTACTGTCTTTTTTATAGTTAACGCCAGTATTATTAAATACTTCCCATGACTTAATATTTCTATTCCATGCCTTATTTAGCTGGCTAATGGTCTTATACTTTTGTTTTAACATATCACCGAACACTGATTTGGTCGGGCTATTCCCAGTCGTTTTAGATAGTGCATCAAGTACAATGCCATAACGTAAGGTTGTTGAGCCCTCTCCTCCCCAGCTCATTTCGTTATCAATAAACACCCCAATACACCAAGGGTTATTTTGTACTTCTTGGGCAATAACTTGAGTGGTTATGTTAGCTCTTTTAACAAATTCAGGATCGAAAGGGTCAGGCATGGCTCCCCAATAATCAAAACCAGAACTCAACCTTTTAAAGTCGCCGATGATCCACCCATTTGCAAAATAGGGAACTTGTTGATTATTATAAAAACTAGCATCGGTCCAATTCCCAAATGAAGTAAAGCCCCAATCTTGCATTCTTTTTAAGGTTACTTCGCGCCATTTATCAATATAAGAATCTGGGTATTGCTGAGCATAACGACGTTCTAAATTTGCTTGGTAAAAGCTAAAAACTTCCCCATGTTGGATAGGTCCAAGATGAGATGAGCGCTTGTAACTATAGTGATTTGCCAACTTATCATTATACTGTGGTAGCCAATTAAACATGGCTCTTCGGTCTGGATAAGCGATGTAGGCTGATTTTTGATATTTAGCTAAATTACTATTTAAGCCCTTTGAATCTTCTGGCGTTACATCATCAGGGTCACGCGCTCTGACCGCATCATCGCGATAATCTACACCTGTAAATGTTGTTGTGTTAGCCATTCGCGCGTTGGCAATACCTGAGGAAAAAAACAAATAACCTTCGGGGTCAACTAACGCCCATTTGCCATTTACTTTTTCCGTACGAAAAAAACCTGTTGCCTTTAACTTAGGCCCTTGCTTCCAACCGCCAAACTTACTTCTATCCGCCCGCGGGGTTACTTTCGACAAATCATTTAACTCTTTATTTGCGATTGCTCTTAATTGTTGTTCAGAGCTGACCTTTAACGGGTAGTTGACCTGTGTAGATTGACCAAATTTATCGACGATGTTTGTTAAAAAATCTGGTTTTGCATCGGGTATCGTTTCGAATCGTAAATTATCGACGGTTACAGCCGTTGGATTTATTTGAGTTTCTGTATAGATAGCGATACTTTCAACTTGGCTAAAATCTACATTGAGTTTAGCGCCTCTCAAGATCATTTTTCGTGCGGCTGTTTTAAAGCTACCAGGAGTGTCTCTGAGTCCTGTATCAACATTTAAAGTCTGGGAGTTGAGCTCAAAATATAATGTAGCGTGCTCGTTAGTTGTTAGCCCAATTGTGCGTCTTTGGACTTGTTTATCTTTACCTGTAATATTCACACTGAGCATCACTGGAAAGTCGCTTACGTTTGAAACATCGAAAAATAAAGCGCTATTGCCCAAAACACTCAGATCCCATAACTTATTTGGTTTGAGTGTGATCCCAGAGAATTTATGCTTAGTGGAAAACGAAAGCTCTAATGCTTTATTTTTATTTTTAATTACTTGTGTCGTTTTTATATTTTTATTTGTTAGTTTATAACTGTTACTAGCGTGCTCAAAATCGTCAATTAAAATAGTCTTGTTATCGTGTTGCAAGTCAAATTCCCTTGCAACACCTTCACCGCTTAAAACTAACGTTGAGTATACAAAGATAGATAAGCATCTAATTATTTTATTCATTTTATTACCTTATACTTTAACGAGTAATAGGTAATGTTATGAAAACGCACTCTGACACATATTTTTATTCATTTAACTGGTTATGAGTCATTAGTTGAATTATTTGCTGTTGATTCAACGCCGCTTCTACTACATAAAGCTCATCGAGTCCGCCTTTAAAGAACATTTGCTTCTCATGTGTTGCGCCTTCTATGTAACCAATATTTTTGCCTATCGTCAGTGGCCGAGAGGCTGGGTGCTGTAAATTTGTTGCGACTTTAGCGATTGACTTTTTCTGCGTTTTTTCAAGCTTACCATCAACATATAGCAAAACATGTGTCGCTAAGTTACTCTTTAGTCCACCGTATAAAACCACTGCAATATGGTGCCACTCATCATCTCGCAAGTCGGTATTACCCACAATTTGAGCATTGTAGGTCCCTATTCTGATCCTACCTAAAGGCCCGTCAATTAACTCTGGATTAGGGGAAATTTGCCACGCTGAATAATCTTGCTGTAATCCCCAGCTCACAATGCCGTATGCATTTTCAGGTAAAAAATCACTAGGTACTTTGAGCCAAAAGGCGACCGTTCTGGGGTTATCACTGCCAACACCAGGGTACTGTGTTTCTAACCAATTATTTTCACCATTAAAGCTAATTGCCTTATCATATACACCCGCTACCTCTGTTAACGGTTCATCAATAGGTGATTTATCTTTGGCTACATACTGCTGCCCATCAATACCACGGCCGATGGAGAGATAATTATGTTGCTGCTTATCATCAAATGACCAATGTAATAAGTGAGGCTCCTCTATTGAGTCTCCAGGTAATACACGCATAAAATCAGAAGGTACGCTAACAAAGCTGGTAATTTGATGATTTAAATCAAACGCTAATGCCTGATCTTTTTTCACATGTTGATAAGACTGCGTTTTATTGCCACGCGCTTTTATTTCACCATCGAGCACATGTACTTGAGATTCACCGCTATTAGACACTTCGACGCCAAATTCTGTGCCTAAATCTATTATCTCTGAACTTGGGGTATCAACTCTAAAGCCAATTGCATTTTGTGGTACTCGGGCCACTAACTTACCATGATAAAGCGTTACTTTATCTCTGGATTGCAAATTCACTTTAACCGGCGCTTCTAAAACGAGTACCACGCCATTTTCGAGTGAAATTTCACTGTAACCATGCTCAAGAATAATATCTCCTTGACCTAATTGACTGCCAACAGAAAAATTAGCGTTATGCGAAGCAGTCATTTTTGTGACTTCAGCAAACTTATTTGTGTAGTCCAAGTGCTCTGCCAAAAATATAACGCTGACAAAAAGCATAATACTTGCAGCAAGCGAATACGGGCTTGAAAACCAGCTCATTGTACTTTTCGGCCAAATCGTTTTTTGTTGCTCGCTTAGTTTTGCCATTACACTGCGGGTAAAATTGTCTGGTCGCGTATCCGATTGATGATGTGCTTTTAATAAACGTTCACTCGTCACATATTTACTCACTTGTGCAAGTAAATTAACATCATGCTGACAGGCTTCAAGCAATTCGTCGGCAACATCTTCGCCAGCCAAATACGCGGCTAATAGCTGTTGTTGGTGCTTCGTCATTTGTTCAGTCATGCTCATCGTTGCTGCTGCTGTATTCTTTTATCAATACATGTTTTCAATGATTGACGAATTCTAAATAAGCGCATAGTCATAGTAGAATGTTTATCTTCATATTTTCGACATAGCTCAGCCAATGAAACACCTAATGTGTAATGTTCAGTTAATAAATTGCGCATTTTCTCGGTTAATTTTTCAAGGCAAATAGTTAAATTATCAAACATATCAAGCTCGGCCCCTTCATGGATATTTTCATCAATGTGTTGATTTATTAAGTGCTCTAACTCATCAGCGCTGCCTAATGCCACGGCTCGGTGTTTACGTTGATGGTTTTTTAATAAATAAGCAGCAATCCCTCTCAACCAAGCTAAAAAGGAACTTTCACTGTTAAACTCAGCGATTTTTTTAAAAGCAATAATAAAGGTCTCTTGTGCTAAATCTTCTGCTTCGTGAGGGGTATTTAGTCGAATAACTAAAAAGGCCCTCACAGCAGACTGATAACGCTCAACTAACAGAGAATATGCAGCAACATTGCCTTGTAATATATCGTCAATTATAGAACCATCACTTTTACCATCTAACGATATTATATTTTCTTTCAAATCAGAGTCCTAATTGAAATAACTGACGTAAGATGGTGCGTCAATTTGCAATTGACTTTGAGTCGTAAATAACTTCCCAGATGCTAAATCACGCTTAATAATCACAACATTATTACTATATTGATTAGCCACTAATAGCTGCTTTTGTGATTTTGAAAAATTAAAATCACGAGGATGTAAACCGCCACTTGAGACTTTATTAATTAATTGTAGTCGGGTTTCTGCCATTAATTGATAACCATAAATTGCATTCTCACCGCGCACAGCAACATAAACATGACGACCATCCTCAGAAATACGAATTGCCGATGCAAGGTTTTGTTGCTCGCCAACTTTTGCGGGCATTATATTTGTTTTTGAAACGTGTAATAACGCACCATTTTGTAATATTTTGAAGATACTAATACTGTTACTCAATTCATTTAAGCTAAACACTAATTTTTTAGCCGGATGAAAAGCAAGATGGCGAGGCCCATCCCCCGGCGTTAATTCAATGCGGTGTACTGGCGTAAAATCACTTTTTAAGCTATCAAAAACAATAATCTCGTCTGTACCTAAATCCGTCAAATACAGATAGCGACTTTGCTTATCCCACCCCGAAAAATGTAAATGAGCACTTCGTTGTCTGGGCGTAATACTACTTCCTGTATTAGTAAATTGACCCCGTGATACTAATAATCCTGCCTTATTAATATTAAACAGTTCACTATTACCTGTCGTGTAATTTACAACAGCTAACTGCTGGCGATCATCCGAAATATTAATATGACATAGCCCTTTTCCTTCAATCGGGTACGTTTTAAGCTTTGTAAACGCGTTACTTTTCCAGTCATACACGTTAATAACAGATTTTTTATCAAGCCCTCTGCCAATGCTATACAATTTATTTATTGTCGGTTGCCAATTTAGATAGCTTGGATCGATTGCCGATACAACGACGCGTTCGTTAATTAATAGATCATCACTTTCATTATAAGAAACTAAATAAACGCCCTGATCAGGCTCATTTGTGTAGCTGCCGACTAAAAAATAATTAAGTCGAGATTGTTCATCACTGATACTTTGACAACCACCAAGGCAAAAAATAAAGGATATAAAAACAAACAGCTGAGCGCACTTTTCAAGTCGTATATGTAATCCTGTTAGCCATAAACTCATTTATTCAATTCCCTTTACTTAATTTGAATTTCAAACAGTGCTGCAGGCACATTTTTAGATGGATGAGCGAATTCTAGAATCAAGTGTTGCGTTGTTATAGGCTCTACTAAATCGATTTTATTAATACTTTGATAATTACCCGTAACGTGTGCAATTACCTCACCAGAATCTGTTTTAATTGTATAGGTTTGCACACAATAAGGTACCTGGTCTTCGTTATGCTCCATTAATACGGTTTCTAACGCATGGTCAAAGTCACTATCAAAATAAAGAACTATTTGCCTCATCGTTACTTTTTCTGGCCATACTAACTTTAGGGTTGGCGATGGTTCTGCTAAGTCAGCAACCCATGCATTCGTTTGTAGCCAAGGCCTCACAAAGCCGTTAATTATCTGCGTCGCTTGGTGATTATGAATGGCGGGAGATATACCGATTGCCAAATTTTGACCGTTTGGCCGCCGCGCTGGTGTCCAAAATTCAAACTCTTCAAGACCACTATTTTCAGGTACTGTTTGTTTGCCTTTATTTGATACCGCTTTGTGAACTTTATTGAACACAACCATAGTGCCCGTAATAAGCTGCTCTGTGGTAGCAAGCTCTATATCACTGTTTTGTAAAAAACAAATGAACCCGTACTGCATCTCTAAGCTGCAATCGCTAAAATCAAACTCGAGCGTACTTTCGCCCGCCGTGACAAACAAACTGATAGTTTTATTTATAACATCTGGCGTATAGTTTTCATGCTTGATACTAGTGCGTAATTGGCACGTTAACTCTGTCTCTTTATGAGCAAAAACCGTTATGCTAATTGTTGGTCCTTGGCCTTTTGCAAAAGCAACCAACTGTGCACACGATGAATCTAATTGCATTCTACGGCCGCTAGGTTGAAAACCATTGAAGACTAATTCACTCGATGCAGTAATAGAGGCTTGGGCTGCTAAATTATTGTGCTTATCTAAACGGATCCCAGGGATACTTTGGCCATTTAGATTCAGGTTTTGCTGTAACTGTGCTATGTGTTCTGGCTGTAATAGCTCTTTGGGTGTGATATTGAGTTTATTACACATAGCAGCAGCTGCCCCCACCGCTTGTCCGCCGTGTGCGCAGGTAATCATAACTCGTGTTGAACCAAACGCCATATGTGTTGCGCTGATTATTCGTCCTGCATAATATAAATTTTCTATATCACGGCTAACAAAGCAGCGGTACGGTATTTGGTAAACCCCTTTTGAATGATATTGAGAGCAAGGAGGTCGTTCGCTGTATATGCCTTCAGCGGGGTGAATATCAATCGCCCATCCACCAAAAGATACAGCATCATTGAACTGGGTTTGCTCAATAATATCTTGCTGTTTTATCATATATTCCCCTTCAAAGCGCCTGCTTTCGCGTTTGCCAGGAATTGTGCCTACCCATTCTAAAGTTAGATTTTCGACATCATCAAACCTGCCGCTATTTTTTATGTAGTCCCAAATTCCGTAAACGAGTTTCCAAAGCTCCCATTTAATATCCTCCGTTTCATAAATAGTATCGCGTATTCCGCCAAATTCTATCCACCAAAACTTACAGCCAGAGTCACTTCCGGCAATATCTTTACAGCGAGGTATCGCCTCTATTTGTTCATACGAGTAAGCAAAATCAGGGGCTTTGTAACTAATAGGCTGATCCATTTTTTTACTGTAGAAAAATAATGTATGACCAAGTAACTCCATGTTCTCTTCATCAGATGCTAACAGCTCACCAAACTCTGCTTTTGATTCAGCACCAATTCTGAACCCCGCTCCAGCATTAAACGCAACAAGGCCATCACCGGTCGCATCACAAAATAACGGCGCACTAATAATGTAATGAGTAGAATTTTGACTGCAAAATGCCTCTACACTGGCAATCTTAGTGCTGTGTTGTTTATTTACATCAACCACAGAGGTATTTAACAACAAGGTAATATTTTTTTCGGCAATTACTTTGTCGAGCAAAATGGTATCAAAAATTAATGGGTTACCGTGTCTGTTTAACTTAAGATTGTCCAGCATGATTTCATCAATAACCCCACCCTCGCGTGACCAGCGATTATTGTTGCCCATATGCGATGTTGCCCCCAACGCCCATAATCTTACTTCGCTTGACGCATTACCACCGAGTACGGGACGATCTTGAATTAACACAACCTTACTACCCGCTCGCGCCGCACTGATTGCTGCACATGTACCTGCTAAGCCACCACCGGCAACCACAAACTGAGTATTTAATTGTTGTTTCTTATTTTCGCGTGCAGCTTCATTAAAGTTTTGCTTAATCATAACTCTTGATCTCTTTTTCTTGTTTTTGATATGAGCGTTTATTTTTTAATTCTGGGCTTAATGACTGCGCAAAATAAACACTAGGCTGGTGAGGTACATCCGTGACTTTTAATTCTTTTTCAAGCTCATTTACCATTAAACTACAATCAAATCTGGCTAAAAAACTGTGTTTATTGCGCGCTTGTTTGTCAGAAAAGTGGCACAAGCCCCACTCAATCCCGTTTGCTTTGCTTGCACAGTCAAATGCATTGGCAACATAAGGACCTGCTGCAATTGGCATGAGGGAGGTCACTGCGGCAATCGAAAAGTTCACCCCATCAGGTGAATATTGAATGGTGTTACTTTCATTGCCATTTCTGATAGTAAAAGCAGCTATTCCTGATTTAAACGGAAAATAAGTAGTTTCGTGGCCTGAGTTTAAAATAGGGTTCAGAGGGTGTTTTTCAAAAGGCCCAAAAGGATTATTCGCGGTTGCCAAGCCATTACCCACTAAGTAATCAGGTCTATCTCCGTAGGCGGCTTTATAGTATAAATGTATTTTTCCTTTATAAATTAATAAATAAGGGTCATGAATCGAGAATTGATCCCAACTTCCCGGCTCACCATTTTCAATAATAACCTCACCATGTGGCAACCACGGTCCATCTGGCGTATCGGCAACTGATAGTGTTACCGGACAATGATCACCTTTCTTACCGCTAGCTTCATTAAAGGCTTGATAATAAAGATAATATTTATTTTCATAAATCAAGATATCTGGTGTACTAACCGAGCGCCAACCTAACTGCGGGTGCTTGGGCCTGGTGACGGCGATACCTTGTTCAACCCAGTCAAATCCATTAATACTAATGGCATAGCCAATTTCGGATAAATCCCAATCAGTGGAGGGAGTCAACTCGTTACAGTGCTGCGCCCCTTTTGGTGGGAATTGAGTGCACCGTTTTGTGTACCAAACATAATAAAGACCATCAACTTTTATAATTTTAGATGGGTCGCGTCTTGAAATAGTCCCATCATTATTATGATAGCTAAACCCAGTGAGCTCAGTGTACTTAAAACTAGTAAATAAAGGATTGTCTTCCGGACGAGGGGTTAAATAGTTGTCATACAACCTCGACATTGCAGCACTCAATTCTCGTGCTGGTTTTTTAGCTGGAATATCCCATGGGTAACTTTGCTGCTTTAATTTGTTATTGCTATTGCTCATTGATAAGTCCCTTTACTGCCTTACTTCTAAACTTAAAAACTAAAACACCCCCTAATATAAAAATGCCACCGCTTATTACTGTTATTTCGATTTTTCCGGTGGTTGCAATTGCGGCCAACGAAAGCATAATCGCGCCAGTAGAGAGAATACCAAACCCTAAAACTCGAATACCATGATTGTTATCCGCACTTTTTTCTGGAGTTATTAATTCGGCCGTCGGTTTAATTTGGCTTAATTCGACTAAGTAGTTTTCATAACACGCAGGTGTTTTTCTTTGTGCTCTTAAGTACAACTCAAATACAGTTAGCATCAATACAGGAAATAACACCCCCATCATCATCTCCTGCGCTCTATCTAAGCTAAAATCAAATAACCAAGGACTAACAAACTTAAAAAAAGCATTCACCAGTAAACTAAAAATAGTGGTTATTAAAATCGTTTTCCCAGTTTGATAACGAGAAAAAAGCAACCAAATGGGTGGTAAAAACAACGGTCCACCAGTGAGCGCAGCCATGGTCATTACCACTTCAACTACACCACCAAGTAAGGGAATTAGTAACGCAACAATAATCGTAATTAGACCGAGTACGCCAGTTGCAATTCGACCGACCTTAACTAGCGTAGCTTGGGAAGCATCTGGTTTTATATTTTTATATATGTCATTACTGATAACACCTGCGGCGATGTTTAAAGACGTGTTAATTGAGCTTGATGTCGCAAATACCATTCCTGCTAGCATTAATCCAAGCATCCCTACTGGCAAAACTTCTTTGCACATTTGCAAATAAGCCCCTTCACTTTCAAACCCAACTAGATTGGGGTTCATCGTTCGGTAAATCATCGGGGCTAACATCCAAACTACTGGGCAAATAAGATAAAGAATCGCAAATAGTCCCCCAACCTTTTTTGCATCCTTTGGTGTTTTCACACTAGTGAAGCGTTGAATATAAGACCAGTTACCAGCAATAAAAAATAAGTTATAGAGCCCAAAGGCAAAGATAAACTCCCATGAATACTCATCATTTACTAAGTTAAAAAAATCATCAGGTGCTTTGTCGATAAAGTTCTCAATGCCGCCAATCGCCTCAAATGATAGCGGTACCACAATTAATACCGCTGCAGTGAGCACCACAAATTGCAAAATGTCGGTAATTATCACCGCCCATAAACCGCCAACAGCGGTATAGGCTAAGATCAATAGTCCTAAAATGATGACGGTATATTCAAGAGATAAACCCGTAGCGACTTCAACTATTTTTGCCACTGGATATAAAAAAGCACCAGTCGAAAAGCTCGCAATTAAGAGAAAAATATAGGTATAAGTTCTTTGTACATTTAAGCCAAGGCGCTGCTTAATAAATTCGGCTGCGGTTAATACACCGGTTTTCTGCCATTTAGGCGCAATAAATAAAGCAATCAACACCCCTGCTAAACACATAGTCCATTGAATAGTAATCGCCACCCAGCCATGCTTATATGCAATAGCTCCCCATACAACAAACGTACCTGCCGAGAAGAAACTCATAAACAGTGACAACCCGCTCATCCACCAAGGTAGCGCACCTCCCGCAGAGAAAAAGCTTTTCATATTCTTTCCAGCAGCAGAAAAACTTAAGCCACACCCAATGATCAATAAAGAAAATATAACGACTACACTTATATCAATAATATGCATAGCCTTAGTCCTCGCTATTTTCTTTTCGGGTGTAGTACCTAACCCAATCTATCGCCATGCTGGTACCATCAATATCATCACTTACAGGACCTGCAATCGCCGCTTTTAAAATAGCTAAACTAAATAACATCGTTGTTTCACTAAAGCAGACATCATTTCTCATGGTGTAATAGAGTTCACCGTCAAAATAAAAATTAAAGTAATCTTTATCCCATTCAAGCCCATAGGTATGAAACTCTTTTGAAAAATCAGCAACGTTAGCGGCATTATATGAAGTGATTTTTTGCCAATTTTCTCCATCGTGATACTCGATGTTGTAATCGGAAATTAAATTGCGATAAGCACCTTTATCAACACCATGCTCTTGCAACCAACCATTTATAAATTGAATAGCGCCAATTTCATGCGACTTATCCCAACTGAGTTCTAAAAACTTTTCACCATGCTTTTCTGACACCCAACGTGTTTGCGGATTACCATCAATAGCAAAAGACTCTTCTGATATTAACTTATTAAATAACCCATTCGTTTTTATAGAAACATCGTCAGCTTGCGCTAAATTGCTTATATTCTTTATTTTTTCTTCGTCAAATGCATCAGGGTATTGAGCGCTAGGCGCAAAGACTCTAAATTCAGAAATATGAAGAGACGTAGGATTAGTCGATGTTAATCGTATTTTTTTAGTTTTAACTGGCTTGTTAAACTCAACAGTGTGATCAGGCTTGCCGATTAAAGTGTGGTGTAACTGGTTATCACTGTGAGTAACACGGCCATTTGGTAGTGTATAAGTATCGGTCCAGTTATGTACGTTGGTATTAATTATATTAGGGAAATGCCCTTCATTAATATCAATCTCGCATGCCTTTAAGCCATCTTTAACCCCTTGTTTTGGCCAAAACCAAAATGAGTTATTCGTGCCATAGGCACCGGCATATTTAAAGCGAGCTTCAAAATAGCCATAATGAAATGAGCGTTTTGACCAAATATTACCTGTCGTCCAGTCTTGGCCACCTCGAGGTTCTTTCTTTGCTAATAAGTGCAGTATTCCGTCTTTAACTTGTGCATTATCGCGCCAGCGACTACTTAATACCCATGGGTTTTCTGTCGGCCCATTTTGAGAAACCCAGTTTTTATCTAATTCAGCATTTGCATAATTAAACTCATCATTCCACTGTAATTGCCATGTTGAGGAATCAAGTTCGCGTGGTTGATCAGCACCAGCAAAAAACGATGTGACAACTATTGTTGCCAGCGTACATTTAGAAAATACTTTAAACATGTTTTACCCTTTCTTGTTGTTTTATCTAACGAGTTATAAGTTTTATTTCATGCTAGGTATTGTCTTGAGAAATCAAAATGACACTATTTTTATTAAAAAATAAAAAAGCCCGCAGTAATACTGCGGGCTTTTTCATTATCTTATCGTTTTAGAAATTAATACGGGCATTAAGTCTAAGTGTTCGGCCAGTATGGTATTGATAAACCGTACGCGACTTGGTTGCTTCGCCTTCAAGTGGACTCCCTTCAGAGAAAGTCTGACCACCAGCGGATAAGAAGCGACTAGTAAAGTACTGGCGTACGCCCTCATCCGTTAAGTTTGCTACTTGCAGTGAAACCGTCATTTTATCATTTACTTTATAGCTTGCTGAAAAATCAAGCGTCTGGCGTCCCTCTTCCCACAAAGAACCATTTTCCCAAGAGCGTTGTACTAACTGATCAGTTGTACCTTGGTATGATAGACGAAGTTGATGACCGTCCTTTTCCCAAAAACCTGTCAGGTTGTAGCTATGCTCTGGTGTATAAGCAACAGCAAGCGATGGTAGCTTAACATTGCTATCAATTGATGATACTTCTTGGTCATACTCACTATCTTGATATGTGTAGTTAGCTTGTAGTCCCAAACCAGACCAAATACCTGGCAAATTGTCGTAAGTTTGCATGTATTGTAGCTCTAGACCTTTGATCGACGCGCCTTTACCGTTTTTAATACGCGTAGTATTGAACTTGGCACACAACTGTTCTAAATCATCAGAATATAGCCATTCTTCTTGGTAGTCTGTACTGCCTTGAAAACGTCTAGGCATACATCCTTCAAGGCTGTCTTGTCCTGAAATAAGTACAAGATCATTCGGGTCGTAAGTTTCACCTTCAGTTAAACCTATACCACGTAAATCATCCATATAAGTCACAATAGTTTCTGACTCTTCAAAGTTAGTCATATCTTTGTAAAACAAAGTTGCAGCTAACAGACCAGACTCATTAAAGTACCACTCATAAGAAATATCTAAATTAATTGATTCTAATGGATCAAGTTTAGGGTTAGTGAGCGTGATAGTATTATTACGATTTTCACCACCCCACTGTGTTTCTCTTACCTTGAAGCCTGGGCGCAACGAGTCTATTTGAGGGCGAGCCATTGTTTTTGAGGCCGCAAAACGGATTATGGTATCTTCATCATACAAATAATTAATATTTAAACTTGGCAAGAATAAATCATAGTCATGCTCATCTGTCACACTGAATGAACGAAGGCTTCGATCCTCAGTTGGTAATAAGTTGCCATTATCATCAAACTTGCGTTCGCCATAAACATAATTTTTTTCTGTTGATACATCAGAATGGCGCCATAACCACCACTCAGATTCATTTGGATTCCCACGTACAGCATTAGGATCGTGACATGCACCTTGGTCAGCTAACGCAGTATCATCTCTTAAGTCTTTTGTAGCATTTGTGTCGTAGCCCAAACCGTCTACACGAGACCAACGTGTTTCTGCATTATAATCAGTACCATAGAATAAAATTGGCGCACATTCAGGTAAACTTGTATCGCGTAGTTCAGCCAGTTTAAATGGGTCCATTAAACGAGCTGCGTTAGATGGGTCAAATGCAAACTGTACTCCTGATGCACCTTGAACCTCTACTGTGGTTTTAACATAACGAACGCCAAAATCACCTGAAATCTTACCATCCATCAATTCAAAGTTTAACTTAGTGTAAAATGCTAAGTTGTCTAGTTCAGTATTGCGTGTATTCGAATCATCCGTATTAAAAGCAACTTCGGTACTACCTTGGGCAACTTCAAATGCTTTAAATGCTGAAAAACGATTCCAACCATCTGTAATGCTATCACGAGCATAACCAAGACCAGCCATAAAGTCATCAACTGGAAACTCTTCGCCATCGGTTATCAAATCGCCAGAAATATCGCGCAATCCACTGCCCAATACAGCCGGGTTACCAGTGTAAGGGTTTGTTACCACAACGCCCTCACCCACTGAGCTGAATGTACCAATTTGCGCATCAACGTATTTTGTACGGTTTGACCATTTAGCACCAAACTCAATCGATCTGAAATTATCGAAATTAAGAGCGTAATCAAAATCTACAAATAATGATTTTTGGGTATCTTCAACTTCATTTAATGAACGGCTCATATATGAAAGATGTTGAGCCCTTAGTTCATCAGGATTAAAACCTGTTGTACTATAGTTATCCCACACATTCAGCGGATCACCAAAATTGTCATTAGGGCCATAATCAATTAAACCCTGACCCGCAACTAGCGTACACACGGAGCTGCTAGTACAATCATAACCAACAGGCTCTATATCTTCTGGCGGTACATTATTGATTATCCACGCATTAATATTTCCAAAGTTTTGTAATGCAACGTAAACTGAGTTATTAGGTATTTGCTGTGTTTTTGAATAGCCAACACCTGCTTTCATCGCAAATGAATCGGTAAAACTATGATTCATATCTAATGACAGGATCTGATTTTTATTTTCAAAATCGCCTTCAGATTGCACAAGTCCACCATTACTAAAACGGTTTACAAATTTTGTAAACGTATTCGTTTCAAGATCAATAGTTCGCCAACTTGCTTCGGGATCTGTAAATAATGCAGGGCCTGTACCGCCCAAGCCAGGGTCAACACCTTCAATTAAATTTCCATATTGAGACGAGCGCGTGTTAATACCATGCATTGAGTTATTTATATCTTGCTTACCCAAAATAGCATTAAAATTAAATTCAGTATTCTCTGATGCTATCCATTGCAAACCAATATTAAAATTAGTTCTATCATTTTCACTTTCATGATATTGATACTGAACATTACGAGGGGCTATACCGACAACGTTTTCAACAATATTACCGTTTGTATCTGTAGCTAGAGGCGACTCTAATGCATACCACTCCGTTGCTGAAAATTGGTCTTTACGATAAGTATTTGTTTCTTTAACTGCGGTAACCACCACACCAAACGTATCATCAAAAAACTTTCTTGAAAAAGTACCTGATACTTTGTAGTTATCTTCTTCAGACAGATCGTTATAACGGCCTTCAAGTGTTACCGTATTTATTTCATAATTTAAATCAAGTGGCTTGGTTGTACTAAGGTTAATATTTGCGCCCAACGCACCTTCTTCATGATCTGCACTTGGGGTTTTTACAACCTCTATCTTAGATAAGATATCTGAAGAATACTGTGATAAATCGACACCTTGGCTATAGCCAGTTGAGCCCAATTGCACCCCATTCATACTAATATTGTTTTGTTGTGAATTAGCGCCACGAACAGTTACCCGTGCGCCTTCACCATCAACAGTTTGTACAGATACCCCTGTTACGCGTGAAAGCGCATCAGCGATGTTTTGATCAGTGGACTTACCAATGTCTTCAGCGTTTATGGAGTCAACAACGTTTTCAGCAAAACGCTTATCATTAATGGATTTTTTAAGACTCGCCGCTAAACCGCTTACTTCAATTATTTCAATATCGGCTTCTACTTTCGTTTTTTCTTGTGTGCTTTCGTCTTGCTTGGCATACACCAATTGTGTTGCAAGTACTGCGGCCGTAATCGCGCTCAATTTGAACGCTTTGTTGATGATTGTCATGTGTGTGTTCCCTTTCTAAGGTTTTATTATGTTGGCAGGTTAATCTTTTGTAAACAATAATATAAAAACCAAACTATTGTCAACTGTATTTTGTTAACAATATTTATTTGATTATAAAAAAGCAACTTAATGCGTAAGCATTAAATTGCTCTTAAGTAACTGTGTTAAAGTAAATATTTACACAGAGTTTATCGTCAATAGTTCTAGCCTAATCAAAATTCTTTTATATACGGCCAACCAGTAAACTGCTTTTCTGTTGATGGATCTGTATTCCACTCCCAGCACTCTAATTGATAATATTTTTTTGCATGGTTTATTTTAATAATCCCATAACCTTCACTTTTTAAGTTTCTGTCAGCTAAAAACTTACCCCACGTTGTATTTTGTTTAGCAAAAACTTTATGCGTAACTTTTGGGTTAGCTGCCGCTAGAACTCGCATTTTATTGCCAAACGTGTCTGTAAAATCACCGGTGTTTTTGTCGTTGTTTCGCTGATTTGGTAAAGGTGCGTGGGGTTCAAACCATCGCTGCCAAAATGCTGCGCTAGCTGGGCCTGCAAAAAACAAGCTACCATCATCAAAAGTATTGATTCCTTGATAGGCAAGCAATCCGAGGTGTTGATCTCCCGCAATTACTAATGCATTAGCATCACTTACTAATTTTACTGCGCGTGTACGCCCATCCGCTGGATAGCCATTAGAATCGTAATCAATGAGTCCTTTACCATTTTCATCGGTTTGAGGCGACCCCCACATTGAGGCTGTAATACATATTTTTGGTTTTCCTGGATGCATGCTTTGCCAATTTTTTAGAAAGGCTTCTTGGCGTTTGCCTAATAACTCCCCCGTTGTGGCAAGTTTATTTGCTTTGTAATCAGGTGGCGTTTTAAATTTACGATCCTCAACCATCGCAAAACTAATACCGCCATATTCAAATGCAGCATAACTAACCGGAATATCATATTTTATCGGTGTGGGATCGTAAGGGTCCGGATTATGCCCATTTTGCATACGGTAGATCATTCTAACAAGGTCTTTGTCCCACTTATAACCGCCATCTTCTTCTTTTAGCATATCGGAGTGATCGCCACCATCGCCCCACAAGTTACCTTGCAGCACATCATGGTCATCAACTAAAACAAGTGTAGGCTTATCTTTCATACTATCGGCAAACGCCCAGTACCATAAGTACCATTTATATAAGGTATCTAGTTTGGCATCTTTGGTGTGGCGACCATAGCGAGTCGGGTATGTTTCGTAGTACTGATCGCCACAAAAGACATACATATCAGGGTTATGGTAATTAGCATTTTCTACAAGTTCAGTGTGAGGAAATAAAATATTGTCTTTGGTGTAACGTCCTAAATCGCGCTCGCTACTAATAAGGCGTGTGTAATGTGTGTTGTCTAAGCTTTTAGAAGTAGGAATAATACAAGAGTACAATGCAATCGTAAATTCTTTACTACTTTGTGGGTCCTTAGCAATAGTTCCAGAATATAAAGTGTCATCAGGCTTTTGTGGGTTAACAATTCTGTATTGAGCTTGTTTTAAATAATCCCAATTACTTAATCTAAACCTTGCTACAAAACCATCTTCAATTTTTGCTGTGCCTGCATGCTGCCAATCGGATTGGTTTTCAAACTTATATTGCAGCTCTACGCGTGAAAATTCTTTAATATTAATAGGCATTAACTGACAAGATAACTTGAGTACCTGCTGATTAACGCTATACATACACCCCATAACGGGGCCTAAGGTATTGGCATTATTTAGAGTTATTTTACCTCCACCGGTTTCAATATCACTAAACCCCCAACGAGCACCTGCTACAAAAGGCTCTGAGGAGCTTAATAACGAAATACCTCCTTGCAGTTGATCTGCGGGGACTTTGTGAAGTACTGCAAATCCTAACTCCTGGGCAGTATTTGTGTTACTTGCCACAAGACGAATATCAAAATGGTTTGCATCTATTGGGTCTAAATGGCAATCGAGTGTTATTTTATCGCCGCTTTTATATTGTTGTATATTAAATGGAGTACGATTAATAATAGTAAAATCAAGGGCTTTGCTTTCATCATCAAACTGTCTAAATGATAATTTACCTAAACTGTCAAAGGCCGCAATTATTCCGCCATTTTCGCCACCAGCTCGCTGCGCTAAAGCAGCACCTTTAGCTGTTAGCTCACCTTTACCAATCCCTAATAAAAATCCACAAAAGCCTTTTTCGTTCGGCGTTAAATTGCGTACGGTGGCTTTTATACGCCCACTTTGTAAAGAGCTATCAAGCTGCCTGGTGAGTAACGATACGGTACGCGCTTCAAAATCTTTTTCTTCTCGAGTACATAAAAGCTCATTACCTATGCGTTGCCAGTCTTGGAGTCTGTTCCCCCAAAAATGCTTACCGAGCCACACTTGCTTGCTTAAATTCGTATTATCTAATGGTGCAGTTGAGGTTAAGTCACCTCGGTATGATGCAAATAAACCGCTGCAACCACCGAGCATACTTGAACTTAGTAGGCCGGCGCTGAGCTTTAAAAAACTTCTGCGTTTCATTTTAATCACCTTTATTATTGTGTGTGAATTAGGACGCCTTGTGTAGACAGTGTTTTTACATAAGGAGGTTATACATTTGGGTAGCCATTAGGGTTATTGCTTTGCCAGCGCCACGTGTCTTTCATCATGTCTGCAAGGGTGTATTTACATTGCCAGCCTAAAATAGCCTTGGCTTTAGATGAATCGGCCCAAAAAGCAGCTAAGTCGCCATCGCGGCGCTTTACAATGTCAAAGTTAATATCAACTCCGGTATACTCAATAAATGCTTTTACGATACCAAGCACAGAATAAGGAGTGCCAGTGCCTAAGTTAAATGCTTCATATAAGCTATGGTGTTGCTCGCCAAGCCATTTAAGCGCTTTAATATGACCCTTGGCTAAATCACTAACGTGTATATAGTCCCGCTCACATGTACCGTCTTCAGTAGGGTAATCGCCTCCAAAAATAGCTAATTTGTCACGTTTACCTACCGCTACCTGAGCTATAAAGGGCATTAAATTGTTAGGAATACCTAATGGATCTTCCCCAATTTGACCACTAATATCTGCACCAATTGGGTTAAAGTAGCGTAAGCTTGCAACTTGTAGTCCCGTCTTAGAAGCCACTATTTCTTGTAGTATTTGCTCAATCATTACTTTTGTTTGCCCATAAGGGCTTGCTGCACGCCCTAGAGGTAAGTTTTCGGTATAAGGCACTGATGCCCCTTGCCCATAAACTGTAGCTGATGAGCTAAACACGAGTTTATTAACATTATATTTAAGCATGCATTGGCATAAATTTAAGGTAGACACCAAGTTGGTATAATAATACTCAAGTGGTTTTTCTATTGACTCCCCCACCGCCTTTAAACCTGCAAAATGAATGACCGAATCAAACTGATGCGTTGTAAATGCGGCGCATAACTTATCGTAATCAAGTAAACTGGCATGAATAAATTCAACTTTACGTTGCGCTAAAGCTTCAACACGAGTTAACGATTCACGACTCGAGTTACTTAAATCGTCAATCACAACAACGTTATAGCCATCTTTTAATAAGCTTAAAACAGTGTGGCTACCTATATAGCCTGCGCCTCCCGTAACCAGTACTTTTTTCATTGAATTTTCCTCACGTTCTTATGAGTGATACACCAGCAGACGGTAAGCTGGTATAAATAGACTCTTTCAAGCCTGTTAAACGCTCGTATTGCGACTCAACAGCAGCAATAACATCTTTTACCAGTATATTGGGTACAAATGCGACGACACACCCGCCAAAGCCTCCACCAGTCATTCTTACACCGCCATTGTTTTGTATTACTTGGCTAATAATATCCACCAATGTGTCTATTTGCGGTGTAGTTATTTCAAATAAATCACGCATAGAGCCATGGCTTTGAGCCATTAATGTACTAAGTTTCGTTATGTCGTTATGAGTAAAAGCCTGCATAGCTTCAAGGGTGCGGAGATTTTCATAAACAATGTGCTCTACACGTTTAGCAACGTCTTTATTTAGCATATGTTTTTGCGATTCATACTCCTCAATACTCACCTCACGTAAACTTGACTTTGAAAAAGCTTTAGCGCCGCTATAGCATTGCTCGCGTCGAAGGTTATACTCGCTATCGAGTAAGCCGCGTTTAACGTTGGAATTAATCATTAAAATGGTCATAGCAGGGTCAATGCTCACTTCCACTAAATCAAGTGAGCGGCAATCTATCCCTAGTGCTTTACCTTGTGTACCACACGCCGATATAAGCTGATCCATAATTCCACAGTTGCAGCCCACAAAGTTGTTCTCTGCTGCTTGTGCTATTTTTGCAATCTCTTTACGTTCAATAAACAATTCACATAAATGATTAAACGCATAAGCAATACCTACCTCAAGTGCAGCCGATGAGCTAAGACCAGCTCCTTGCGGGACATTACCTGTGATGCATATGTCGCAGCCACTGAGTTGATGATTTCGTTTTTGCAGTTCATCAACTACGCCGCGAACATAATTACTCCACGTTTGCGTACTGTGGCTATTAAGCGGTTTATTTACTAAAAAGTTGTCGGTTTGGTTATCGCAATCAAGTGCAAGTACATTTACTACATCGTCAGTTCGAGGTGACACTGCAATGTAAGTAGCGTATTCAATGGCACAAGGCAGTACAAAACCGTCATTGTAATCGGTGTGCTCACCAATTAAATTAACACGCCCAGGGGCTTTGACAACAAAGTCGGCATCGCATCCAAAGTGGTTTAAAAAAGCTAACCGTGCGCTTTGTTCAACATTCATTTAGTGTTCTCTTTATAATGCGTTAGTGATTGTTTCTTCAAAATAGTGGCAGCTTGCTCGGGTGTTATATCACGCTGTGCTTCGGCCATCATTTCGTAACCAACCATAAATTTTTTCACACTGGCTGATCGTAGTAATGGCGGTAAAAACTGCGCATGTAATTGCCAAAATAAGTGGCTTTGACCATCATAAGGCGCGCCATGCCAGCCCATAGAGTAAGGGAACGAGCACTGAAATAAGTTATCGTAACGAGTCGTTATATTTTTAATAATTTCAGCTAGAGTACTTTGTTGAGCGTCTGTCAACTCTATCATTTGAGTAACCGCAAACCGAGGTAATAGCAGTGTTTCAAATGGCCATGCAGCCCAATAAGGAACAACCACAAGCCAATCATCGTTTACACATACTACGCGTTCATTTAATTCCATCTCACGTTTTGCGTAATCGAGCAATAAACTACTGCCATACTGTTTATAATAGTTACTAAGGTTTGTATGTTTACGTGCAACCAAACTCGGTAATTTATTTTGTGCCCAAATTTGACCATGTGGATGCGGGTTAGAGCATCCCATTACAGCGCCTTTATTTTCAAATACCTGAACCCAGTTGTAAGTTTTTGATAACTCTTGGCATTGCTCTTGCCATGTGCTTACTACATTTGTAATTTGCGAAACACTGAGCTCTGGTAGTGTTTTTGCATGATTAGGCGAAAAACAAATAACACGCGCAGTGCCACGCTCTGTATGCATGCTAAATAGGGGATCGGTTTGCTCCACATCAGGCACACCTTCACGCAAGGCGGCAAAGTCATTAGTAAACACAAAGGTGTTTTTGTAATCTGGATTTACTTCGCCGTTAATACGCGTATTGCCTTTACATAAAAAACAGCTTTCGTCGTATTCTGGTTTAACCTCAATATCTACACTTTCTTCTTGACCTTGCCATGGGCGTTTAGCCCTGTGTGGCGACACCAACACATATTCATTTAATAATGGGTTTAAACGCCGATGTGGATGCTCTGTCGGGTCAAATTGATTTTGTTGCTCACTCATTGTTTACTTTCCCTAGTTACTGTTTTGAAAGGTACCGGCGTCGAGCACTTGCTTACGAGGAGTAAAACGACAAATATAGTTCCAGTTCCAACTGGCATCGTATTTATGGCACAAGCCCCAACTAATGCCTGGCGCTGGGTTTTGATCAAACCCTTGTGCAGGTCTATATAAGCCAATTGCTTCTGGACCGCCTTTTATATGCGCCATAATTTCAAAATTAATACCGTCCTGAGCAAATTGAATAGTATTTTTTTCAGGGCCATCGGTTGTTAGCAAACTAGCAATACCACCTTTGTAATTCCAAACAACGACCTCATGACCACTATTAGAAATAGGGTTGTAAGGCGATTTAACATAAGGCCCTAATACATCATCAGCAATAGCAACACCGTGTTTGATTTCACGACCACCAAAGTTCATTCCCTCACCTTGGGTCTCACCTTTGTAATACAAGTAAAATTTGCTATTAAAAAATACTAAACATGGATCGTGTACTTTATGGCTATCAAAACTACCTTTAGCTGTTACTGCAAAGCGATTGTCTTCATCACCGTGCCATTGACCATCTTTACTTGGGCTAACAATAGGTTCAGGTGATTTAATCCAAGGACCAAAAGGGGTATCGCAATGCGCTATGGCAATATGCTCATATTGGCGATTGGTGTACGGTGTTTGTACCGTTTGATACACCAAGTAATACTTACCTTGATGCGCGAATACTTCAGGGGTAAAAATAGCGCGATCGTCATAGTTACCAGCGTCGCCTCGACTCACAGCGACCCCTTGCTCTTGCCACGTTATGCTATCTTTTGACGTTGCATGCCAAACTTGCGTTAAATCCCAAGGAAACACTTTTGCACTTGAGTCTTGTGCATTAAAACCAACTGTTTCTCCCTCACCTTTGGTGTACCAACAATGATAAACACCATCAATGTATAAAACAGATGAAGGATCGCGACGTATAACCCCTTCTTCATAGGCAAAATCACCCAGCAAAGGTTCTACATCAAATTCTGTCAGCCACTGCGGGCCATATTTATCGTAGCCACGCTCTATTGCACGCTTACTTGCTAAACTTAATTTTTTATCAGACATGTTAATTCCTTACTTACCTAGGCTTATATTTAGCGACTGGTATACGTCAAGAGGTAAAATCGCGCCTTGATGCTGCACAACTTGTGAGGCAACATTGTCAGCCATTTCTAATGCATTTTGAGGGTTTTGGGCGCACATTCTGGCGGCTAAGTAGGTTCCCGCAAATGAGTCACCTGCCGCTGTACTATCAACTTGCTTTGCAGCGGGTGTAAACGGACATGACGCTTTAAGATCATCTTTGCAATAAACTTGCATCCCGGCACTACCAGCTTTAATAACAATTTCGTCGATATCAAATTGTGTACAGTACTTAACAATCTCTGCACTGCTTGAATGACCGAATAACACACGGTGATCATCAAGACCTGGTAAAACTACATTACTAAGCGCATAAGCACGCTCTAGCCATTCAATAGCGTGGCTTTTTGATTGCCACATACGCGCGCGATAATTAGGGTCGAACGCAATTGTGCAGCCTTGTTTTTTAAAATCAGCTAATAATGTGAGTAAACCTTGTTTAGATTCATCATCTAAAATACCTAAACTAATGCCACTGAAAAACACCCAGTCTGATTCTTTCAAACCTAAATTAAATGGCTTTTGAGTATATAAACTCATCATATGCTTCGCTGCTGATTGATTACGCCAATAATCAAAGCTTCGCTCACCATCAGCATCCGTTGAAATAGCGTAAATACCCACGTTATAGTCTGCTGTTGTAATCACGTTTTGCGTGCTAATACCTTCTTGTTGCCAACATTTGAGCATATTGGCACTCAGTACGTCGCTACCTACAGCTGTAAATAGCGCGCAATTTAGTGTGTTTGCAAAACGCTTTGCATACACAAGAGCATTGTAAGTATCGCCCGCAAAAGACTGCTTACATTCGCTAATACCTGTTGGTACTAGCTCGACCATACATTCGCCAATAGCGAGTAAAGTACTCACACACCCTCCTGTACTTTTTTAGTGTGTAGGCCTTCTAGGTAGACTTCAATTTCTTCTATCGATTTATTTTTAGTCTCTGGCATAAACTTAAATAGCAATGCAAAGCCGGCAACACCCGATACGGTATAAAGTAAAAAGATGTTTGCAGCGCCTAAATTACTTAGCTGCCATGGGAAAAACTGCTGAACAAAATAGCTAATTACACTGGCAATAAATGCGAAGGTAGGAATGGCCACACCTCGAATACGAGTCGGGAATATTTCAGAAAATATCACCCACATAATTGGCCCAATCGAAAAGTGAAAGGCTGCAATAAAGCCCGCTATACCAAATGATATAAGTGGCGCGTTTATAGTTGCTGCGCGTGAAATTAAATCGCTTTCAAATAATTGCTGTTGCGAAGCAGTAAGTACGCTCGCTAGTGCTTGCTTAAATTCAATATCGCTGTGATACACAGTACCAATTATGTGCTCCAGTCCTGTAATAGAATTTAACGCTGAAAACGAGGCTATATCCTCAGCCGACAAACTATATTCTGCCTGGCTAAAGCCTAAATAACACATAAACAAACTAATTGTTGCAGCTGCTAATCCCCAAATAACAAGGGGTCTGCGGCCTAACTTATCTATCAAAGCAATAGCTACCACAGTAAATACAATACTGACTAAACCAATTAAAACAGCGTTAAAAAAAGCCGCATCAGTGCCGACTCCCAGTTGTTCAAATACCGTTGGAGCATAAAACATTATGGCGTTAATCCCCGTCACTTGCTGCACAATAGCAATAGTAAAAGCAATAATGACAGCGGCGCGAACACGACTTTCGAGTAGTTGTTTAAATGAAGAAAAATACCCACCTGTTTCGCTGTAATCAACCAAGCTCTCTTTAATACTCTTAAGTTGCTCTTGGGCCAATTCAGTATTTTTATTTAAACGATGCAAGATAGTTATAGCGCGTGTTTCGTTGCCTTTCATAACTAACCAACGCGGGCTTTGAGGAATAGTAAATAATAATAAAAACCATAAAATAGCAGGAACAATCTCAACGCCTAGCATCCAGCGCCATAAATTATCTTGCACATTCCACTGTGTTACCCACTCAAAATTACTGTGAGCTAAATCAACAAGTAAGTAGTTAGCAAAATACGCTGCGGATAATCCAACAACAATATTTATTTGAATCATAGACACTAATTTACCACGGTACCTAGACGGTGCAACTTCACCTATATACATAGCAGCGACCGATAAAGACGTGAATGCTAATCCACCTATAAAACGAGCAGCAACTAATAGCTCGTAGCTTGGCGCGAAAACCGATGCAATTGCCGACAGTATGTATATAAACGCAATGCCTATTAAAGTATTTTTTCGGCCAAACATATTGCATATGTAACCGGTAATGACTAAAGCAAATAGCACACCAAAACCAGGTGCACTCACGACTGTGCCAATTTGAATGTCTGATAAATTGAATTCTGCCGATACAAAACGAACCGTACCTGAAATAAGAGCAGCGTCTAATCCAAATATAAAGCCACCAAAGGCGACAATAAATGCAAAGAAAAACACATTACGTTTACTACCATTCATACTTCAATCCAACTTTGTTGTTATTGTGTGTTACTTTATGTAGAGAATAAAGTAAGGGGTTGTGCTAAATTATATATTGTTAACAATTAACCATGGGTGTGATTTCGAGAGTATTTTAAAATTAATATACTTGCAACCTATATTTTAAAGAACGTTACTTTATGTTCATTTGTTTTGTAATAAATATAAAAAAATAATTAAATAAAATCATTACCTTACTGGTGTACATTCTAAAAAGTTAAAATTGCACATTGTTAACAATTTTCAAATTTGTTTTTTTAATGTATGGTATGTTAAATTGTAATTAAAGGTTAAACAGCAATGACATATAAAAAGAACATACTCCTCACATCGCTCTTGCTTGCGTTAAGTGCCTGTAATCAAGAAGACGTTAAAGTTGATCGCCCCACAACAGATGCCGTACAGATTAAATCTACTAATACATTAATGTATTTATTTGCAGATGACACTCACCATACAGCGACGTCTGTTGATTACCAAAGTAATTCCGCTATAGTAAAAAATGAAAACTCGGTTTTAAATGTACAGTTTCAATCTAAGAAAAACTCGTACGCTAGTATTGTTTTTTCACCGGAAAAACCTTGGGATTGGAGTGAATTTAATGATTTCAATCTTGCCTTTGAATTGGCAAACCCGGGAACACACTCTGTACAAATTTATTTAGATATCTCCGATATTGACGGTGCTAACTATACGCGTAGCGTTAATGTGCCGGTAGGTGGATACAACACGTATTACGCAAAACTTGACGGCCACGACCTTGCAACGCCCGATGGCAAAGAAAATGTAGAACTTAACTTTACTTCTGGTCTTCGCTCTAACCCAGATACGTGGGAGTCTGATGAGGTACAGTTTATTTCTATGTGGGGTAAAAAAAATCTCAACTTAAAAGGCATCGCTAAAATAGCAATTAGCGTGCAAAGTACATTACATGACAAAGAGCTGGCAATAAAATCTATTTCACTTCGTAAAAACCCTCAATTTAATACCGCTTTTTTAACCAAAATTGTTGATGAATTTGGCCAAAATGCAAAACAAGAATTTGCAGGGAAAGTACATTCAGAAGCCGAGCTATTGAGCGACAAAAAACAAGAAGCAACACAGTTACTTTCTAAACGCCCTACTAATCGCTCACGCTTTGGTGGCTGGGCAAAAGGTCCAAAATTAGAAGCGACTGGTTATTTTAGAACGGCTAAATACAACGATAAATGGTCATTAGTCGACCCTGATGGCTATTTATATCTTGCAACTGGCATTGATATTATTCGTCTTGCAAACTCAACAACACTGACGGGTTACGATTTTGATCAAGCGTTGTTAGCTAAACCAGCTGATGCCGGTGTAACACCTGAGGATTCAAAAGGTTTAAACCAAGTAAATAAAGAAGCGCTTAAAAGCCGCTTTGTAGCGTCACAAGTGCGTAAAAATTTATTTGAATGGCTACCTGATTATAGCGATCCACTCGGTAAACATTTTGGCTATCGTAAAAGTGCGCATTCGGGTCCGTTAGAACACGGTGAAACATATAGCTTCTACGCTGCTAATTTAGAACGCAAATATGGTCAAAATAATGCAGATTACATGCAAAAATGGCGAGAAGTTACCCTCGATAGAATGATTACATGGGGCTTTAGTTCATTAGGCAACTGGACAGATCCGAGCTACTACGATAATCAAAAAGTGCCCTATTTTGCCAATGGTTGGATTATAGGTGATTTTAAAACCGTATCAAGCGGCAACGATTTTTGGGGAGCCATGCCGGATGTATTCGACCCTGAATTTACAGTGCGTGCTAACGAAACCGTTAGTGTTGTTGCAAAAGAAGTTAAAAATTCGCCTTGGGCAGTAGGTGTATTCATTGATAACGAAAAAAGCTTTGGCCGCCCTGATTCTGTTAAAAGCCATTATGGTATTGTAATAAACACATTAGGCCGTGATGCTAAAACAGTGCCTACTAAAGCTGAATTTTCTCGCTTAATGAAAGAAAAATATACTGATGTCGCTAAACTTAATAAGGTATGGCACTTAAACTTAGCCTCATGGGTTGAGTTTGACAAAGGTGTAACGGTTGATATAAAAAATGAAGAGCAGCTTGTCGATTTTTCTATATTACTCACCGCCTATGCTGATAAGTACTTTAGTGTGGTAAATGCCGCTATGGATAAATACCTACCAAATCATATGTATTTAGGTGCGCGTTTTCCTGATTGGGGCATGCCTATAGAAGTTGTTAAAGCCTCGGCTAAATATGTTGATGTAATAAGTTTTAACGCATACAAAGAAGGTCTAAGGGATGACAAGTGGGCGTTTTTATCACAATTTGACAAACCCGCTATAATTGGTGAGTTTCATGTTGGTTCATCTGATTCAGGATTATTTCATCCTGGGTTAATACATGCTGCTAATCAACAAGACAGAGCAAATATGTATACCGATTATATGAACTCAGTGATCGACAACCCCTACTTTATAGGTGCTCATTGGTTTCAGTATATAGATTCTCCGATTACAGGCAGAGCTTACGATGGCGAAAATTATAACGTAGGCTTTATAGGTGTCACTGATAGACCCTACATTGAAATGATTGAAGCCGCTAAAGCGATGAATGAGTCTATGTATGAGCGACGATTTAAAAAATAATTGCACATTCATCATTTAATTGTACATTTATTGGTCTGTTGTAATGTGTTAACAATAGACCATTCCTTTTTTTTTATATACACTGAGATAAGTACATGATCTTAACTCGAATAACGACTATTTTTTAACCGTAGCTAAGGTCACATAAAGTAAATTAAATCTAGGAATAAATATGGCTGGTAACAGAGCAACAAAAATTTTGTCTGTAAAAGATCAAATCGCTGAACAATTACGTTCAGATATAATCTCTGGTGAAATGCCACCACAAACTAAGTTAAATGAAAAAGAGCTGGCTGAGCGCTTTGGTCTCTCCAGAGGTCCAATTCGAGATGTGATTTTGCAGTTAACAAAAGAAGGTCTGTTGATTTCGCGAAATAATTGCGGCGCATCAGTCAACAGCGTACTAGAGCCTAAGCTACAACGTTTAATGATTAAACTTCGTCGCAGCATTGAAGAGTACGCAATCACAGAGTTAAACGGTAATTTAACTGAGCAAAACATTGCTGAACTTGAAGGTATCTTAGCATCTCTAGAAGACGCACTCGATCGCGAAGATTATACCGAAGTAACTAAAATCGATATTTCGTTTCATCAGTATTTAATATACCAAGCTGGGGGCGAAGAGCTGGTAAATATTTGGTATCCGTATGTCATGCGTATGCGTTTAAATTATAAACGCATCACCTCAAGCTCTGAATGTGTAAACGAGCATCGCGCTATTTTAGAAGCACTAAAAGCACAAGATAGCGCCGCAGCAATTAAAGCTGTAAAACATAATATTAAGTGATGAAATAAACTTTATGCTTAATCAACGCCACTGCAAATCGAATTTAAAGTCAGTAGTAATAAATTAACTAAGCTGAATCTTGTTTAAGAAATTGAACTAAGTGCCTGTCCCGAGTTCCGAACTTTCGCTCAAGAACGATTGGATAAACAAGGAACAGGCATGATTAAAACTGTTGAATTAGTTTTCGATGTCGATGTCGATGTCGATGTCGATGTCGACGATTTTTGCAAAATACTCCCCTCAATGAAACAAACAATTACTCGACGATGACACTCAAAAATGTCAACGACCAGTGAAGTTATGACCTTAGTTATGTCTCACTTATATACAAAAATGAATTTTACAATTTAGTCAGCTATACCCGACTATTAGCGTTTATGCCTAAGGTCATTATATCGATGTAACTTAATAACTTATAAAGCTGCATCGATGTGTTATCTAACATCTAATTACTCTTAAATATTAATGCTAATGAAGTTTAATATTTGATGTCTTTTTGTTATTGTTGATGGTTGATGGTTGATGGTTGACGGTTGACGGTTGACGGTTGACGGTTGACGGTTGACAATCATACTTTTATTAATGGTCAATATAAATCTCCAATTCGAATTAATTAAGATTAAGGGTCGTACTATTTCAAATCACGAGGAATAGAGTATTTGATAACGGTTGCAAGTGTGATCAGGATTTAAAGCACCAATAAATATGCAAATAAAACCACTAATATTATAAAGTTTCACTTAAAAATAACTATTTTAGTTATACAGGGCTTGATAACGGCGAGTCTCACTTTTCAACTATTACCAAGACAAGCTCTGTTGATTGCAATGAAATACATAAATAAATCTCAAGCGAGAATTTAATACTTGCTAATATAAATAAAGACTATGGATCGAGTACAAAATGATAAATATAATAAAGAGCCTCTTTGCTATTCTTTTCTTATGCAGCTGTTTTTCAGCTAGTGCAAACGATGAATGCCAATCTTGTCATCAAAAACAAACCAGCGATTGGAAACAATCAGACCATGCCAGCTCAATGGCTTTAGCCAATAAAGATACCGTGCTTGGTGATTTTAATAATGTAACGGCGACCCACTTTTCCCAAAAAGCCGTGTTTTATAAAGAAAAAGATGCCTTTTTAGTTGATTTAACCGAGCAAGGCACTAAAAAAACGTACACCGTAAGTTATGTATTT